>CAZKZR010000290.1:0-4707 GCA_964557245.1 uncultured Anaerolineaceae bacterium
GGCCTGACGGTTGGGGGAACCGCCATGCTGGGGAAGTTGAAGAAGAGGAATCCGCACGAGCGCGAACTGGCCGGTCCATGCCCGGACGCGGAACTGGACGCGGAGACCGGGCTTCCTGGGGCCGCCAAGTTCGAGGAGATCCTGGGCCGGCAAATCGCACGCGACTTGCGCTATGGGTCGACGAGTGCGCTCGCACTGTTCGAAGTCGCGGTCGCAGAGCGGGCGAGCGGGCCGCTGCCGTCTCCGGCGTCATACGTGGCAGGCATCCTGACGCAGGCGATCAGGGGCTCGGATGTGGCGGCGAGAGTAGGGGCGACCATGTTCGCGGTGCTCCTCATCGAAGCGGGGGCTGAGGGTGCAGCGCAGTTCACCGAACGAGTCCGTACGCGCATCGGCAGCTCACCGTACGGCCGGCGAGCCGATGGTTCGGCGCTCTATGTCCGGGCGTGGGCAGGGGTCGCTCCGTGGACACCCCGGTACACGACTGTCGAAGAGTATGCGCAGGCCGCGGAGCGAAGCCTCTCGGCGACCTTCAAGGGGTACGAGGCAGCGCAGGAGTGGTTCCGGGGCGAGGGGCTGAACAAACCCTTTATCGCCTGATCCGCCCGGGCAGGTTTGAGTGTGGATTTCTCCGGGCCGGCCCGTCACCTTTCGTGGTACTGACGCCATTCGTAGAGTGAACCCGCTGTGCGCGAAGTAGAGGTCATACCAGATGGCACCCCGGCCCCTGACTCTGAATCGGCAGAACGTCTTGCCCGGCGCGCGATCGCGCGCGAGCAGGCGGCATGGGAAGAGATCTTCGACTTGCACTACCGGGGCGTCTTCGCCTTCGTGCGCTACCGGGTCCGTTCCGCCGAGGAAGCCGAGGACATCGCTTCCCAGGCGTTCGAAGTCGCCTACACGAACATCGAGCGATTCAACTTCCAGGGCGTGCCGATCGAGGGTTGGCTCATCGGCATCGCCCGGAACCTCGTCCGCGACCACATCAAGAAGCTCGGCCGGCGCGGCATCGATGACGAATTCGATGATTCGCTGGAACTCTCCGAGCCGGACACCGCGGACGCAATCGGGCTGCGCCGGGACCTGCTCGCGGCTATGCAATCTCTCACGGACGACCAGAAGGAGGTCATCAACCTGCGGTTCCTGCTGGACAAGTCCGTTGCCGAGACCGCCACGCTCATGAACAGGAGTGAGGACGCAGTGAAGAACCTCCAACGCCGGGCCCTGGCAGCAATGCAGCGCGCCCTGGGTGGAGATAGTTACGCGCTGGGAGGTGGAGGATGAGCCCCGACCGAATCGACGAACTCCTGCAGCGCGCGCTCGAATCCGGCGAGATCCCGGCCGACGCGACCGCGGACGAAAGAGCCGAACTCGCGCCTCTGCTCGCCGCTTCCGCGGAGCTCCGGTTGAACGCGGCCCGGGTTTCGGCTGAAGCCGATGCCAGCGTGCCAACGGCTCGCGCGCGGTTCCAACGCCGGCTGGAAGAAGAGCGACGCGCGGCAGTTCCTCCGCCCCGCCCGGTGGCCGGCGGCCAATCCAGCGGGAGTTTCTTCGGGAGATTCCTGGGGAGCCGGATGCTCGCGATGAGCAGCAGCGTGGCGGCGCTCGCCGTGGTTGCGATCCTCGCGCTGGTGATCCTGCAACCGTTCAGTTCCGTGGAGACAGCTTCGGCCCTGACCGTGGACGACTACGTCCAGGTCCAGGGCGTGGTCTCGGCGACGGACGGGACGACCGTGACCATTCAGTCCTCCGTCGTAGGCGACTTGCAGGTGGCGCTCAGCGATCAGACCTCCGTGAGCGACGAAAGCGGGGAACGCGAGGCGGCCAGCCTGCGGCCCGGGGATCCGGTGCTCGTGAGCGGCATTGTGACGGCGAAACGGGCAATCGCGGCATCGAACGTAGCGGTTGCGGCGCAGGCGACGGCGCCGGGGGAGAGCTCGGCAGAGCGGATCACGCTGCTCAAAAAGTACCGGGAAGGGCTGGTCGGTTCGATTCGCGTGCTCTCGTTTTCGCCGGATGGCTCGCGTGCGCGGGTGTTGCTGGTCACGCCTTCCGAGAGCCTGTTGGTGGACATCGACGGGATTGCGATGGACCGATTCCTTGCCGCAACTCCGCGGCCGGTGGGCGCGATTGTGAGGGTTGTGGCGGCGCCAGACCTTGCCAAGGGAGTGTTCCGGCTGGAGCCGGCGGAATCGACCGCCGTGACGCCCCCCGCGGCTTCAACCGGTCCCCAGTTCCAGAACGTCCGCGGCGTGGTGGTCGGGCGAACCCTGAACGTCCTGATGGTGCGGACGGACCGTGGGACGGTGCCGGTTGTGCTTCGGCGTACTACGGCCATCCGGTTCGGGGAGACCGGGTTGACCGCGGCCGATGTGCAATCAGGAGACACGGTGATCGGCTACGAACTGCTGGTGTCAGGCAACCAGGAGGCGGCGAACAGCCGCCGCGTGGTGGCGACGCTGATCGTGGTTACGGGGAAGGCGCGAGCGACGACGCCCTGAGAGCCCGCTTGAGCCCACCGGCACGAGGACGGAACCTAACGCCTAAGACTTCACGTACTAAGGCCGCAACCTCATGGCAGATTCGCAAGCACGCTGGCTCGTTACCGGCGGCACCGGTTTCCTCGGCTCCCATATCGCCCGACGGCTCATCGCTGACGGGATTCATCCGGTCCTGTTCGACATCGCGGCACTACCGCCGGACGACGACGACATTAAGGACCAGGTCACGGTGATCCATGGCGATGTGCAAGACCGGGAGGCGATCCGGGCCGCACTTGAGGGCGTTTCGCATGTGATTCACACCGCGGCAGCACTCCCTATCCAGGTTTCGAAGAACAAGATCTATGCGGCGAACGTGCGCGGCACCCGGTATGTCCTCCACGAAGCGATGAAGGCCGGCGTGAAGCGCGTCGTCTTCATCTCGAGCACGGCGGTGTACGGGGTGCCAAAGGTGCATCCGATCGACGAGGGATCGCCGATGATCCCGCTCGGCCACTACGGAGCCTCGAAGGTAGAGGCGGAGAAGATTTGCCACCAGTACCAGGCCCGCGGGCTGGACGTGAACATCATCCGGCCGAAGACGTTCCTCGGGACTGGGCGGCTGGGCGTGTTCGAGATCCTGTTCGAGTGGATCGCAGAAGGCCGCAGGATCCCGCTGCTCGGGAACGGGAAGAACCACTATCAGCTGCTGGAAGTAACCGACCTCGTGGATGGCATCGTGAAGGCGGCCACCGTGGAAGGCGTTTCGAACGAGACGATGAACATCGGCGCCGACCGGTACGAGACGCTGAATGAAGACATGCAGGCGCTGTTCGACCACGCGAACTCAGGGTCCAAGTTGTGGCACCTGCCGGCGCGTCCGGGAGAGTGGTCTCTGCGGGTGCTGGAACTGATGCACCTTTCGCCCCTGGCGGCCTGGCACTACGGGACGATGTGGCGGGATTCCTACGTCGAGGTGGACAAAGCGAAGCGGCTGCTGGGCTGGCAACCGCAGTATTCCAACGCCGAAGCGCTCATTCGGGCATGGGACTGGTACACGGAGAACAAGGGGCGCTACGACACCGGCGTCACACACCGCGTGGCATGGCAAAAGGGCGCGCTGGCGATCGTGCGGCGGATTGCCTGAGCCCGGCCGCCGCCTGGCCCACATCGAGTGATTCGCTCGCTACACTCCTCCCACGAATAACGGGGAGAGTGACCATGGAACTCGGGCTACAGGGAAAAGTCGCGCTGATTACGGGTGGCAGCGACGGCATCGGGAAATCAGCCGCGCGGATCCTGGCGGCCGAGGGCGCGAAGGTGGCTATCTGCGCTCGAACGGCCGATGCGCTGGAGGCTGCGGCGGCGGAAATTCGCTCGGCGACCGGCGGGACGGTGCTCGCTGTGGCGGCCGATGTGACGAAGCCGGAGGACCTGGAGCGACTGGTGGCGCACGTGCAGGCCGAACTCGGGACGCCCACACTGCTGGCGAACAATGCCGGCACCTCCGCTGCGGGCGCGTTCACGACGGTCACTGACGAGCGTTGGGCGTACGACCTGGACCTGAAGTTGATGGCGGCGGTGCGCCTCTCGCGGCTGGTGGCGCCGCTGATGAAGGAAGCGGGCGGCGGCTCGATCGTGAACGTCACGGCGATCCAGGGGAAGCACCCGGCTGCTGGTTCGATGCCGACGAGCATCAGCCGGGCCGCGGGGATCGCCCTCACGAAAGGGATGTCGAAAGACCTGGCCGGCGACAACATCCGGGTGAACGCGGTGTGCATCGGGCTGATCAAGAGCGGGCAGATCGGCCGAGCGGCCACGGCAAGGGGCGGCGGTTCGGCCGAAGCGGGATATGCCGCGATGGGTGCGAACGTACCGCTCGGGCGCGTCGGCGAATCGGATGAGGCCGGACGTGTGATCGCGTTTCTCCTGTCCGAGGCGGCAAGTTATGTGACCGGGGTCGCGGTTAACATCGACGGAGGAATGTCTTCCGCGGTCTGAGCGCGATGGATGACCGGTGACGTGCTGAAGCGGCGGTGGATTGGCTCTACGAACCGTGGCGTCCGACGACTAGCGTGGAACCACTTAGCAGGAAAAAGGGGGTTCCCATGCCTGACATCACCGGCATTGCCCACGTCGAACTGAGCGTCCGTGACCTCGATCGGAGCGTGGCCTGGTACTGCGCCCTGCTCGGCGCGCGAGACGTCTGGCGCGGTTCGAACGACGA
>CAZKZR010000291.1:0-4690 GCA_964557245.1 uncultured Anaerolineaceae bacterium
GGCGCATTTCCGGGTCAGCCAGTCCGTGGAACTTCTCCGGCGGGGCATGAAGCGCCTTGCTGAGCATCGTCCAGCTGGTGGCGGCAACCGTGGGCTGACCTGTCCGAGTTTTGATCAGGGTTCCGTGGGCGCCGATGAAATCGCCGAGGTCGATCAGCCGGAGCGAGTCGTAGTTCTCAAGGGAGTTTTGGCGCAGGAGTACCTGCAAACGGCCGCTGCCGTCCTGGATGTCGATGAAGGTCGCTTTGCCCATGTCGCGCTTGGCAACCACACGCCCGGCGACATCGACTTCGAGGCCGGCGACTTCGGTTTCGCCGTCGGGCAAGGCGTTGACCAGAGCATTGACTTCGGCGGCCGTGTGGGAACGCGTGGCACGTGGCGGATAGGGATCCAGGCCGGCCGCGCGCATCTCTTCGGCTTTGGCCACGCGCTGGGCCATGAGTTCGTCCATCGGTTCCCCTTCCGCAAAGCAAACGAGCCGCTCGATGGCGGCCCGCAAGATTTGCACGGCCGCCGGTACTCAGTCGATCTTGAGCACCTTCACCTTGATAACGCCTTTGGGGGCGTTGATGTCGATGACATCCCCAACGGCTTTTCCAAGCAAGGATGAACCGACGGGCGATTCGTTGGAGATCTTGCCATGCGCGGCATCGGCTTCGGGCGCGCCGACGATCTGGTAGTGGCGCTTGGCGCCGTCCCAATCCAGTTCGACGCCACTGCCGATCACAATCCTGCCTGCGGTATGCGCGCCATCCTCGTCGATCAGGCGCGAGCGCCGGATGATGTCTTCGAGTTCGAGGATGCGCCCTTCGACTCGGCCCTGCTCGAGCTTGGCGTCGTCGTATTCGGCGTCATTCTGGCTGGTGCCCTGGCCCTGGGCGTTGTGAATCATCTCCGCGACTTCCCGGCGGCGGACACGCAGATCCTCAAGCTCGTGTTCGAGCTTTGCTTTTCCTTCACGTGTGAGCGGAACGGGCTTGTCAGTCATGTACTACCCTACGGCCAGCGCCGATGAAAAAAAGCGACTGAGGGCCAAACTTGGCCTCAGTCACCGCCCTGAGTATACGTTCGGAGCCGATTCGGTCGCAAACCTCGTGAGGCTGCCCACACTTGCCTGAAGACCGCTTTGAACCGTCCGAACCGGGCACGACCAGCGGACCGGGCCGCTATGTCTCAACGGGCGAGCGCTGGCACGCGCCCACGAGTGCTGAACGGGGGTGGCCGCCTGCGGCCGTGGCTCCCGAGCCGCCTCCGTCAGCGGCCGCGGCGCCGAAGCAGCGGTTCGGGTTGCTGGCGATCGGCGGGATGTTGCTGATTGCGGCGTTGTTCGGAGGCGTCATCGGCGGCCTGGTTGTGGCGGGAACCGTGGACGACGACGGAGCGACGCCACCGAAAGAAGCGGCGCGGGCGCAATCGCTGACGGTGGAGCAGACCAGCGCCGTAGCCGAAGCGGCGGCGAACGCCCGGCCCAGCGTGGTGCGGATCGAAAGTACGAAGCGGACGGCTGGTGGCACCGAGCAGGACGTGGGGTCAGGTGTCGTGTTGGATCTCGAGGGACACATCCTGACGAATGCGCATGTGGTGCTGGGGACGGACTCACTCAAGGTGATCCTCTCGGACGGGACTCAGCGCGGGGCAATCCTCCTGGGCCACGACTATCCGTTCACAGACGTTGCGGTGCTCCAGATCGGACCCGGGAACCTCACCCCGATGGCGGCGGGCGATTCCGGCGCTCTCAAGCTGGGCGAAACGGTCCTGGCGATCGGCAACCCCCTTGCCGAATTCGATGGTTCGGTGAGTGTTGGTGTTGTCAGCGGGCTGGCGCGGACACGGACGTTCGATGGCGTGCTTCAGCAGGACCTGATCCAGACCGACGCCGCCGTAAACAGCGGCAACAGCGGCGGAGCGCTGGTGAACCTCAAGGGGCAATTCGTAGGCATGCCAACGGCCATCCTGCGCCAGAGCCGCAGCGGCTCAGCGGTAGAGGGCATTGCGTTCGCGTTGCCGGCCAACCGCCTGCTGGATGTGGCGGCGGTGATTATTCGAGACGGTGGATCCTACCCGCGGCCTTCGCTTCAACTGGACCACCAGGACATCACGGCGGAAGTCCTGGCGAAACTCGGGCGGCTGAGCGCGAAAGAAGGCGCCCTCGTCGTCGCCACCATCCCCAACGGCGCCGCGGATAAGGCCGGGATCCTCCCTGGTGACGTCGTGTCGCGCATCGGCGACCACCCCGTGGACGCGGACCATCCGCTGTTCAACGCGCTCATGGATTTCGCTCCCGGCGATTCGGTCAAGGTTGTCCTCAATCGCAATGGCCGGATAATCGAAGCCGAGGTTCGACTTGCCCAGCGCTCCTGATTATCCCGCCCGCCCCGACGGTGATAGCTCCGCATGACACGGAGAGGCGGCCGGCTGCCCTGGGGAGCATCGGGCAGTCCTGGCCTGTACGGCGGCCCCCGGCGCTCGAACAACTACGGACGGATGGCCGCACTCGGGCTTATCGGCCTGGGCGTCGTGCTGATCGTGTTCTGGCTCGCCGGCCGGATGTGCAACAGCTCTTCCTGCGATGAGTACTACTGTCCTTCAGGGCGGAACATTTCGGCTCTGGACGGATACGAGTTCGCCTCGCGGATCTTTGAGTACAACCAGGCCAAGGGCGCGGTGGACGGGGGCACGAACCTCGCGATCGCGGTCGAACTGACAAAGCCGGCCGGTGACGGACAGTCGCTGACGTTCTTCCGCTATGTGGAAGAGACCAAGAACTGGGAACCGATCACCCCCGCGGTGCTGGAGTCGCAGGGGAAGGTGGTTTCGGCCACGTTCACCTCGACGCCCTCGATCATGGCGGTGATGCGGCGGACCGCCCCGGGCGGCAACTCGATCGCCTACCTGCCGCACAACAATCCGCTGCACAAGTCGGCCGCGGGCCACGTGTCCATCGTCCACACCATCGACTTCAAGCCGCTCGCTGATGGCTCGGTGGATGGGACACTGAGCACGTTGAAGTCGGACGGCACGTTCGAGATCTTCCCGGTGATTTCCGCGAACAACCGAACGAAGGGCGACGTGGCGATCGTCGAGAACATTCTCGCGAGCGGTGAGTCCCGCTCGAACCATGTGAACCAGATCGTGCAGAAAGCTGCCGAGGCGAACGTCAAAGGCATCGATATCGCCTACATGGACCTGCAGGTCACCTCGCGCACTTCCTTCACGCTGTTCATCGGAGAGCTGTACGACAAGCTGCACGCGCAGAACAAACAGTTGACGCTCACTTTGCCCTCTCCGATCAAGGCGCAGAACCGCATCGATGAAGGCGCGTACGACTGGGCCGAACTGGGCAAGCGAGCTGACCTGCTGAAGATCGCTGTCTACCGTGACCAGGCGACTTACCGGCTGGTGATGCCGGAGATACTGCAATTCCTGGCGGACCGCGTAACCCCGGGCAAGTTAATCCTGACGGTCTCGCCGTATGCAACGGAGACTGGCGGAGAATCGATCACCACGATGTCGCTTGCGGCGGCGATGGCCATTGCCACGCGGGTAACGGTGCGCGCTGAGGCCGACGCTATCATTACCTCCAGCAATATCAAGGTGACAGGGACGAACATCGACAAGGACGAGAACCTCCCCGGCGTGCGCTGGTCCCCGGAAACGGCAACCGTGGCGTTCAGCTACAAGCAGCCGCAGGGCGGGGGCAGCCGGACGGTTTATCTTGAGAACTTCTTCAGCGTGGGGTTCAAGTTAGAACTTATCCGGACGTTCCACCTCGGGGGCGTCGCTGTCGAAGACGCCAGCGATGACACGTACCTCGGGGACATCTGGACGGCGCTGGTGCCGTTCATTACGAGCGGCACACCGATCCTCCTGCAACCAAACCCGCAGGACCTGGCGCCGAAATGGACGGTGAAAGACAACGCCGGGACCATCGAGGATACCGGCCGCGGTTCGGCGAGCTGGTTTACCCCCGCCCAGCCCGGGACCTACACGATCTATCTCACCCTGAGCGACGGCGTGGCGCGCTTTGAGAATTCCGTGGATGTCAGCGTGAAAGCGAAGCCGGCAACCGCAGTCCCGGCGTCGCCGACAGCGGCTCGTTAGCATGGCAAGCAAGGGCGTCCGAATCTCCGGGGGCAGTGCCCGTGGCGTACCGCTGACCGAACCGCGCGGGGTGCGTCTGCGGCCAACATCCGGCCTCGTTCGCGAAGCGATTTTCAACATCCTCGGCGACCAGATATCAGATGCGGACGTACTCGATCTGTTAGCCGGGACCGGCGCGCTCGGAATTGAAGCGCTGAGCCGCGGCGCGAAACACGCCACGTTCTATGAGGCCGAAGCAGGCGCCGTGACGGCAATCCTCGCCAGCCTCGCTCGCACTGGACTGAGCGAGCGAGCGAAGGTGGTTCGCGGGCGGCTGCCCGCGGCCCTGACGAACCTGCACGGCACGTTCGACCTGATCTTCATGGACCCGCCGTACGGCGACGAAGCGGCCGAGCCGACGCTGATGTCCGTGGATCGGCTGCTGGCCGAGGGCGGCGTGGTCGTCTACGAACACGCGAGCCGGTACAATCCGCCGGAGCGTCCAGCGCGGCTCCGGCAGACGGAGCGCAGGGTGTACGGAGATACGGCGATTGCCCTGTACACCCTCCAGGAGGGGTAATGAGGATCGCAGTCTATCCGGGCGGATTCG
>CAZKZR010000292.1:0-4690 GCA_964557245.1 uncultured Anaerolineaceae bacterium
GACCGCAGCATCGAGGTCAACCGGGATCTCGAGGAGCGGATCAAGGCGGTCCTGTTCGAGGGGCTGGATGACCGTTTCGAGGTGGTCTACGAACGGCTCCAGGTTGTCGGCGAAATGGTGAAGCGCAACGAGGACATGATCGCCGGCGTCGCGAACGAGCGGAGCCTTCGCCAGGAACTGATCGACGAACTCTCCATTTGGCGAGAAGAGCACAACCGCATCGACGGGCGCTTGAATATCCTGGAGGACCTTTCCGACAAGGTCGTCGCGCAAATCGATAAGGTTCATGGCGAGGTCACGCTGCTGGAAGGGCGCCACTCCGGCCTGGGAGAGCGGGTTTCGAACATCCGCAAAGACATCGCGGAAGTGGTGGACCACGTGCGCGAAGAGTTCGCGAAGTACAACGCGATGGTGGAGAAGCAACGGCGAAAGCAGATCCAGGTCCTGGAGCAGGAACTCCGCGAATCGAAATTCCACGCCTTCAGACCGCCGGAGGAACCGTGAACAATCAGCCGCCGCAACCGCGCGGCGTACTTCACCACTGGGCTTCAGTGCTGCCGCTGACTGAAAAGACTCCTCGAATCACGCTGGGTGAAGGTGATACGCCCCTCGTCCGTTCGGCGGCGATCGAGCGGGAGTGCGGGCTGGACGAGCTCTGGTTCAAGCTGGAGATGTGCAACCCGACGGGATCGTTCAAGGACCGGGGCATGGTGGTCGCGGTTGCGAAGGCCCTGGAATCAGGGGCGCGAGCGATCATGTGCGCGAGCACGGGCAACACCAGCGCCAGCGCCGCGGCCTACGCGGCCAAGTGCGGCATCGATTGCTTCGTGCTCGTTCCCGGCGGCAAGGTTGCGGCGGGGAAAATGGCCCAGGCCGTGGCCTACGGCAGCCGGATCATCGAAGTCGAAGGCAACTTCGATGACGCGCTCCAGGCGGCCCGCGAACTAACCGCGAAGCACCCCGTTGCTCTCGTGAACTCGGTAAACCCGGACCGTATCCAGGGACAGAAGACCGCCTCCTACGAGATCTGCGAGTCGCTCGGCGATGCTCCGGATATCCTGGCTATTCCGGTCGGGAACGCCGGGAATATCACCGCCTACTGGAAGGGTTTCGGTGAGTGCGCTGAAACCGACCGCGCGACGCTGCATCCGAGGATGTTCGGGTTCCAGGCCGCAGGGGCGGCGCCGCTGGTCAGCGGGAAGCCCGTCGCGGCGCCACAGACCATTGCCACAGCGATCAGGATTGGCAACCCCGCCAGCTGGAGCGGCGCCACCGGTGCTCGCGATGAAAGCGGCGGCCTCATCGAGGCGGTGACCGACGAGCAGATCCTGGAGGCCTACCGGCTTCTCGCCGGCAAAGAAGGGCTGTTCGTTGAACCTGCCAGTGCCGCGTCCGTCGCCGGGCTCCTGAAGAAAGCACGGTCCGGAGAGATTCGCGGAGGAAGGGCGGTGGCGATCCTTACCGGAAACGGCCTCAAGGACCCGGACACGGCCATCGCCGAGTACCAGCCCAACATCGTGAAAGCTTCAGCTACGGTTGAGGGAGTAGAGCGCGCGCTCGGCTGGTAGCCCGAAGGATCAGCCGGCGTTCCGGTGTTCTGGTGCGATTGAGCGTGATGAGCGGGCCCTGGCGTCGCCTTCGCGGCCCGATGCAGGCTTCGCCACCGAGCGGATGAGCTCCAATTCGCGGCCGAGGTTGGTCTTCGCATCGAATTGCCGTTCGCTGAGCGTCCTGGCGACGATGCGGGTATTGGCCAGTACGCCCGGTTCCGCCACCAGTTCACTCAGCTTCGCCGCGAACGAATCCCAGTCTCCCGGTTGGGAGAGCCAGCCCGCCTTTCCCAGCTCCCCGCCATCTAACATTTCGGGAATAGCGGCGATCTCCGTCGAGAGTACCGGCAGGCCGGAACCCATCGCCTCCATCAGCACCAGCGGCGAAAGATCGCCGCGAGTTGGGAGGACGAACAGATCGGCTTGCTGGTAAAGAGCGCGAAGCTCGGGGGCGTTGGCGGTCAGCCCGCGGTGAACCGTCGTTCGCCGGGCCGGCGGAATGTCATCCCCCCGAGACGATATCCAGCATGCAGTTCTCCGGGGCTTGCTCGTTCATCCAGCGGACCAGGAGATCGCCTCCCTTCCGCCAGAACTCCCCGCCGACGAACAGGAGTCGCACCGTCCCGTCGGCGTGCGGCGAACCGGCTTTCCAGTCATCCAGGTCCACTCCGGGAGGAATGACGTGCAGCCGACTGGCTTCGAGACCGTACTCCCGCCGCACTCCCTCGGCTGCCCAGCGTGAGAAGCAGGACACAGCCGCTGCGCCGCGAAATACGTCCGCGTCACGGGATTCCTTCTGCCGCTGGAGCCACGAGTTTCCCGGTGGGCGCAGCCCATAGGCGTACCCCACGTCGCTGAATTGGCGTTGGGTTCCATCGATGCTGATGATGGTCGGGGTTCTCTTGACGAAGCCGCCGCAGAGCCACGCGGGCATCTGCGTGTGGAAGAACAGGACGTCCGCCGGCCGGTTCTTCAGGGCACGGGAGAGTTTTCGGCGCGCCTGGATGCCGGCGCGCAGACGAATGTCGTTTCGCAACTTGGGAATCCGCCCGAGGACGCCGGGCTGATCGAAGGTGATTTCAATCCACTCGGGGTCAATCTCGGGATCGGCCTCAACCGCCCTTCGGAGATTGCGATAGAACGTGGTGTGGCCGAGGCCGATTTCCATGACAAAAACTGCGCGCACGGCCATCTCACCGCCTCCGTTCGAAAAAGCCATCGTCCGGGGTCTCCGTCGAAGCGCCGTCAATCAAAAGTGAGCGGCTCCAGGGGCAGGTTGGCATTGCTGGAACTATGTGGTCGGATGGAGTAACGGGGTGCTTCGTTGCCGGTCTTTGTGACATTCAGAACAGACCGCGCGCCGGGAATTGCCTTTAATGCGCCCTCATCGGTACGGGGTGGTACGAACCGGCGAATCCGGCGGCAACAATCCGCTAACCACACGGCACGTAGTGTCGTTACTTCTCGGGAAAGGGGATCGCGTGCGAGACGAGGCAGCCAGCCCAACGGACGTCCGGTTGACTGTCTCGGCGGACGGCGCGGCGCTCCTTGGCACGCTGGTCGTTGCCTTGCTCGAGCGGAAGTGGGCCGGTTGCTCAGTCAGCGGCGAGGCAGGCGAGAACGCGCCCTTTCCCGGCGAAGTGCTCGTGCGAAACCGTGAGAATGGGCGGACGCTCTCCGTCTTCCACCAGGTGAACGCAGCGAGTGTCCGCGAACGGCTTTCCCATCCTGACGCGAGCGCAGTGCTGTTTGATGCGCCATGGGTGGACCTCGAACGCGGTCTGGAGGCCCTCCTCGACCAGCCCGCCTTCATTTCGAGCAGCGTGCTCCAGGCGCTTCGCGACGAGAAAGCCTCCGCCGGTTCGACGAACGTCACGCCGCGGGAGCGAGAAGTCTTGCGGCTGCTGGTGCGCGGCCTGTCCAACCGCGAGATCGCTGCGTGCCTGGCAATCTCGCCACATACCGTGCGAGCTCACCTGCAGGCAGTATCGCAGCGCCTGGAAGTAACCTCCCGAGGCAAACTGGCCGCACGGGCGCGGGAACTCGGCCTCGAATGATCGTCCCGGGCGTGAATTAGCCAACCGTTTTGCAAACTAATCGGATTACGTGACGCAGCAGGCTTGCTTCCGTTCGCCTCGCCGTAAACGATCACCGCAATGAACGCTGGGGACCAGGACGCTGAGTTACGCGATAGCGCGGCCCGTGAGGCGGTGGGTCGCGTCATCGCGGGCGGAAGCGAACGCCCGCTGGTGGAGGCGGCGGAGCTGCTGCTTGAAGCGCTGAGCCAGGATCCCGCATTCGAGGAATTCATCGCGGGGCTGACCAGGGACGAACTCGAAACGATCGCCGGTCATCTCCCGACCGGGATTGCGGCTCGGATCGCCAGGGCTCGCAAAGCCTGACGCCCAGTTTTTACAGAATCGCAGTTGCATTACCGGATGGCCGGAGCAAGTATTCGGCGCATGCCGGAGCAGCGCTTCGAACCGCCTGTGACGCCTGCAACAATGCGTAGCCTTGTGGGCCAGGCCCTCTCACGCACGCCCGAATCCCCACTCCTCGAAGCGCTGGAACTGCTCCTCGCATCTCTGGATGCGCCTACGGATGAGGTGCTCGAGTGGAAACGCCTTTTGGACGAGGCGGACCGGTCTCAGCTGAGGAATAGAACGAATCTCCGGGTAATCCGCTCAGGCTGAACTCAGGCAGTTTCCCGCGTGGTCGCCGCGCGAGGGGCGAGCGTCTGCAGGAACTCGTCGATCGCCTCGCCCGTGCGCTTCGATTGCCGAATTTCTTTCAGCTGCTGGATCAACCGTCCGACGACATCCAGGTCGTCTCCGTCAAGACCGTCCAGCACCGAATCGAATTTGCGCGCGAACGCCTGCCATCGCGCTCGCCGGCTATGAGGTCGAATGCCTCGCAGGCCCGCCTGAACTCCGTCTGTCCCATACCTGTCGCTCCGAGTCTCCCGCTAGTTGGATACAGCCTACAGTGAATGCCGGGTAAATAAACACTATTTACGACGTGATTCGTATAGTCGTCACAAATTGTCGCGATTGACTGTCAGTATGAAAGCATTTTTCGGATTTTGGCGGCGGGATGTACATTTCCTCGACTCCCGCCCCGAGTGATCGTCATACGATGAA
>CAZKZR010000293.1:0-4674 GCA_964557245.1 uncultured Anaerolineaceae bacterium
GACGACGGCGGCCGCAATGGCCTGGCCGAGGCCGACGCCCATGGTGCCGAATGTGCCGGCATCGAGGCGGTGGCGAGGCAGGAAGTTCGGCATGAGCGTGCGGCCGATGTCCATCGTGCTCGCGCCTTCGTTCTGGATGATGGCGTCGTTCGGGATGAAGTCGCGGACGTCCTTGTAGACGCGGTAGTAGTTCATCGGCGTCGAGTTGTCAGCCATGTACTCCTCGACCTGTGCGCCGTTCTCTTCGATCTTCTTGCGGAGGCCGGTCCACCAGGTGGTCTCAGAGGGGTAGGACCACGGCTGGGACTTCACGTGGGCGTTGAGCTGCGCAGTGATCGCTTTCGCGTCGCCGACGAGCGCGACTTCGGTGGGGACGTTCGTGCCGATTTCCTCGGGGTTGATGTCCATCTGGATGATGCGCACGTTCTTATCGAAACGCGGCGGCTGGCCGAAGTGCATCATCCAGTTGAGGCGGGCGCCCATCAGGAGGATGACGTCAGCGCCGACGAGCGCGGCGGAACGAGCGGGGGCGATGGAGTTCGGGTGGTCATCCGGCATCACGCCCTTGCCCATCGGCGAGGCGAGGTATGGGAGCTGGGTGGCTTCGAGGAACTCGCGGACTTCGTTTTCAGCGCGAGAATAGGCAGCGCCCTTTCCGACGATGACCAGCGGTCGCTCGGCGCTCTTTAGGGCAGCCATTGCCGCATCGACCGCTTCCTGCGGAGCCTGCGTGCGCGGCGGCTCGGGGCATCGGGCCGGGAACTCGAGTTCTTCTTCTTCGACCGAGCCGGTGATGATGTCGCCGGAAAGGTCCAGGTAGGCGGCGCCGGGGCGGCCGTAGATGGTGCTGCGGACAGCCTGCTCAACGTAGAAGGGCAGGCGCTTCACGCTGTCCGGGCGAGCGGCGTACTTGGCATAAGGACGAGCGGTCTCGATCTGCGGTGCTTCCTGGAAGGCGCCCTGGCCGTTCTGGTAGCTGTCGTTCGCGCCGCCGATGAGGAGCATCGGCCAGCAGTTCGACCAGGCGTTGGCCATGCCGGCGATGCCGTGGATCATGCCCGGGCCAGAAACCGCGAGGCAGACGCCCGGGCGTCCGGTGAGGTAACCAACCGCGGCGGCGGCGTAGCTGGCGGCCTGCTCGTTGCGGAAGCCGAGGAACTTGATGCCCTCGCGCTGGGCGTGGACGGCGATGGGGATAACCGGGATGCCCACGATCCCGAACATGTACTCGACGCCCTGCTGCTTCAGGGACCTGGCGACGATTTGCGCGCCCGTAAGCTGTGCCATGGAAGGCTCCTTCGAACCCGAGGTGAGTGATGCCGCGGACTATACGCGAACTGACCGGCAGGCGGCACGAAGGCGCGCGCCGCGCGTCTTAGTCCACGATTGCCGAGTAAATGATGTTCTTGAGTTGGCCGCGGAAATTGAATGTGGCTGAGGGCATGAGCTGGGTCATGAAGATGGCGACCAGGTCTTCCTTTGGGTCGACCCAGAAAATGGTGCTTGCGGCGCCGCCCCAATAGTAGTCGCCGGCGCCGATTGTGCCCGCCTCGACTTCGCCCAGGGTCATGGCGAAGCCGAGGCCGAAGCCCACACCTTCATAAGCCGTCTCCGAAAACGCGCCGATGGCCATGCTGGCGAGGTCCTTCCCACCCGCAAGGTGGTTCTTTCGCATCAGGTCGATAGTGCGCGGCCCCAGGACGCGCGCGCCATCCAGCTCTCCGCCGCGTCGCAACATCTCGGAAAATCGCAGGTAGTCGGCGGTAGTGCTGGTTAGGCCGCCACCGCCGGAGAAGAAGGACGGGTTGGAGAGGTACTGGCTCGCGCCCTGCGGATCATCGATGAGCTTCAGCGTCTTGTCCGGGTTGCGCTGGTAGTTCGCGGCGAAGCGGTGCTGCTTATCGGGGCTCACCCAGAATGACGTATCAACCATGCCGAGCGGCTCGAAAACGTTCTGGCGAAGGTACTGATCGAACGGTTGGCCGGAGATGATCTCGACCAGGGCGCCGCAGACGTCTGTGGAGAGCGAGTACATCCAGCGGGAGCCCGGTTCGTACATCAGGGGCACCTGGCTCAGCTTGTCGACGAACGTGGTCAACGTTTCCGAGCGGTCGCGGTTGACGCCGATTCGGCGGTAGATCTTGTCGACGGGATGGTTGCTGCCGCCGTAGGTCAGCCCGCCGCTGTGACTGAGTACGTGGCGCATGGTCATGGGCGAGTCTGGCGCCTTCGTTTCGATGTTGTCGGCATCACCGGAGACGTAGACCTGGTGCTGTTTCCAGGAAGGTATGAAGCGAGAGACCGGGTCATTAAGCTGGAAATGGCCGGCCTCGAAGAGCTGCATGAGAGCGACCGAGGTGATGGGCTTGCTCATCGAATAGATGCGGAAAATCGTGTCATCGCGCATGGGCGCCGCGCGTTCGGCGTCGGCGCAGCCAAGCGACGAGAAGTAGGCAGGCTGGCCGTGGCGGCTGACGACGGTCTGGCACCCGGCGATCTTCCCGTTGTCGATGTAGTTGCGGTTCAGATGCTCGGTGATTCGGTTCAGCCGGTTTGCATCGAACCCGGCTTTCTCGGGCGAAGTCTGCATCGAAGTACTCGATTCGGAAGTAGTTGGTTCGGCATCCTACAGGCTTGGTCCAGGGCTTGCCGTGGAATTAGCTCGTCCGGCGAGTACCATCCTTCTACTTTGCTTCCGGAGAGCGCCGCATGCCCGCATCCCTCGACCTCGTCGATTTCGCCTCCCTGACTCCTGAGGAGATCGCCGCCGCCTGCCAGCGCGCGATGGACGGCTGCGACCGCATCATCGCCGACGTCGTCGCCATCCCCGCCGGGACGCGCACGTTCGCGAACACCATGCTGCCGCTGGAGGAGGCTTCGGACCTGGTGGCCGCGGCCTCGGGCCAGCACGCTTTCATGGCCTACGTCACCGCCGATGATGCCCTCCGCTCGGCGGCCCGCGAGTGGGACGAGAAGCTCGACAAGTACATGGTCGCGCTCAGCTTCCGCGAGGACCTGTACCAGGCGATCAAGGAGTTCGCCGCGACAGATGAGGCGAAGAACCTCGCCGGCGAAGAGAAGCGCTGGCTCGAATTCGAACTGCGCGACTACCGCCGCAACGGCTTCGACCTCCCCGCCGCCGAGCGCGCCCGCGTCCGTGAGCTGTTCGACCGCCTGGTCGGACTCGATGTCCAGTTCCGCAAGAACATCGACGAGTACGAGGACTACATCGTGGTCTCCCGTGAGCAGCTCTCGGCCATGCCCGATGCCTGGATCGGAAACCTCGACACGGTCGAAGAGGGCGGCGAGACGCGCTACAAGGTCAGCCTGGACTACCCCGAAATCCAGCCATTCATGGCCAACTGCCCGGACAGTGAGCTTCGACGCCAGTTGTTCGAAAAGGACCAGCGCAAGGGCGGCGCCGAAAACGTCCGCATCCTCGAAGACGCCATCAAGGTCCGCCACGAGATCGCTACCATGCTCGGCTACGACTCCTGGGTGGCGTATCGCACCGAGGTGCGGATGGCCAAGACGCGCGAGGCGGTTTCGAACTTCCTGCGCGACCTGCGCGGCAAGGTCACGATGAAGGCCGGCGAAGACCTCCAGCAGATGCACGACCTCGCGAAGGACCGCGGCGTCGACACAGTCAACATCTGGGACTGGCGCTACTACCACAACGAATTGCTCAAGACGAAGTACGCAGTCGACGACTTCGAGGTCGCGAAGTACTTCCCGCTGGACGCGGTGCTCGAAGGGCTCTTCGGCGTCTACCAGCACATCCTCGGCGTGAAGTTCACCGAGGCCCCCGGCGCGCCCCGATGGCACCCGGACGTGCTCGCCTACGACATCTCCGAAGCCTCTGGCGGCGCGCCATTCGCCCGCTTCTACATGGACCTCTTCCCGCGGCCGAACAAGTACGGACACGCCGCCGCGTTCACGCTTCGGCGCGGCCGCCGGTTAGCAGACGGCAGCTACCAGCACCCGGTCAGCTCCATCGTCGCGAACTTCACCAAGCCGTCTGCAACACAGCCTTCGCTGCTGCGTCATAGCGAGGTGGACACGTTCTTCCACGAGTTCGGGCACATCATGCACCAGACGCTGACGCGCGCCGAACGGGGCCGGTTCAGCGGCACGCAGACCGAACGGGACTTCGTCGAAGCGCCGAGCCAGATGCTGGAGCACTGGTGCTGGGAGCCGGACGTCCTCTCGTCGTTCGCGCGCCACTACGAAACGGGCGAACGGCTGCCGCAGACCCTCATCGACTCGATGATCGCGGCCAAACAGCTCGACTCCGGCATCATGACGCTGCGCCAGCTGTTTTTCGCGACGCTGGACCTCGCGTATCACTCGCCGGAATTTGATGGCGATACGACGGCGACGCTGGAGGCGTTACACAGCATCACGGGGTTCCCCTACACGCCGGGGACGCATTTCCAGAGCGGGTTCGGGCATTTGTTCGGATACGACGCGGGGTACTACGGGTACCTGTGGTCGCAGGTGTTCGGCGACGACATGTACACGAAATTCGAGGCGACGAGCCCGATGGACACGGACACGGGGCTGCATTACCGGCGGACGATCCTCGAACGCGGGGGGACGGTGGACGGCGACCAATTGGTTCGCGACTTCCTCGGCCGCGAGCCGAACAGCGTGGCGTGCTTGCGGGGGTTGGGG
>CAZKZR010000294.1:0-4668 GCA_964557245.1 uncultured Anaerolineaceae bacterium
AGCATTTCGGGCATCCCGGGGGCGCCGCGGGGCCCTTCGTAGCGGACCACTACCATGTCGCGATCGGCGAACGAGTCCGGGGATTCGTTGAGTTGTTGGAGGAGTGCCGCTTCGCTGTTGAAAATACGGGCGCGCCCCACGAACTTGCCGTCTTCCAGCCCGCCCTCAACGCCGGCCACCTTGATAACGGCGCCGCCCTGGGGAGCAATGTTGCCGTGCAGCAAGCGCAGGCCGCCGGTGGGCTTGTAGGGAGAGCGGACAGAATGCAGGACGTCTTCGTCCGGCGCGGCGGGCGCCAGGCGGTTGACCTGCTCCGCGAGCGTCTCGCCGGTGCAGGTCAGGCAGCTGCCATCGAGGAAGCCGCCGTCCAGGAGGTCTTTGACCACGACCTGGAGACCACCCTTGGCGTCGATGTCTTCCATGTAGAAGCGCCCGAACGGCCGCACATCGGCGACGACTGGCACGCGGCGCGAGAGGTCGTTGAACTCGGCCTCCGTGATGACATCGTTCCAGAGGTCGATGCCAGCGGCGCGCGCAATCTCCACGCTGTGCAGGATGACGTTCGTGGAACCTCCAAGGGCGATTGCGACCGTGATTGCGTTACGCAGGGAAGCCGGAGTCACGATGTCTCGCGGCCTGATGCCGCGTGCCGTCATCGTGACCATGCAATCGACGAGCTGGGCCGGGAACTCGTTAACGCGGCGGGGGTCTTCAGCGGTCGGGGCGACCATGTGCAGCGGCTCCATACCGAGGACGGCGATGAACGACTGCATGGTGTTGTAGGTGTACATCGCGGCGCAGCTGCCGTAGCCGGGGCAGCCGTTCATCGCGTAGCGGGTGCGGGTCTCGTCGTTCGGGTCGCCGGCCACCTGGAAGGCGGAAACGAGGTCGATGCGCTGCCCCGTTTCAGGATCGACGCCGGGCGTAATCGAACCATCGGACATCAGGACGCCCGTCTCGTTGTGTTCGAGCATTGCCGCCAGGGTTCCGACGGGAGGCTTATCGCAGGCGACGACGCCGAACACGCCCTTCATATCGTTCGCGCTGACGTGCAGTGAGACCGAATCGTGGACGATTTCGCGGCCTATGAGGGAGAAGCGCATCCGCTCCGTGCCGTTCAGCTGGCCGTCGGACACACCGATCGTGTAGGCCGGGGCGATGAGTCGCACGGCGAGATCGTCCCGGGCGATGCGGTCCGAAATCGCTTTTTGAATCGCATCAACCTTCCTGGTGACGCCGATGTAGCACTGGCTGTCGCCGAGGTTGCCGATGACTCCCCATACCGGGGCGTAGATCTTGGTCGGGTCCTGCCCGAGAACGCGTGCCGTCCCGACACGCTGCACGTCACGCCCCGGATTGCCGGAGACGAAAGGCGATTTTGAAGGTGTGGTCATGAGAGCCACATGTTCGGCTATGTCGCGCGGCGCATCAATTGTTCACAGGATCGAGGGTTGGCTGTTCCCGGCGGATGCGGCCGTTTCGCCATTGTGCCTCGCCGGAAGCCGCTTCAGTTCGAAAAGTGGGTTGTTGAGAACAACCCGCTCGCCGTATTCTTTAGAACAGGGAATTTATGCGTCGAACAAGCTTTGCCGATATGCCGTGCTCCGTGGCCCGCACCCTCGAGGTGGTGGGCGAGTGGTGGACCATGCTCGTGATTCGCGAGGCGTTCAGCGGCGTCCGGCGGTTCGACGACTTCCAGAGCAATCTTGGCATTGCCCGGAACGTACTGGCTTCGCGCCTGCAGAGCCTCGTTGACAACGAGGTCCTGGAACGCCGCCAGTACCAGGACCGACCGCCTCGCTGCGAATACCGGCTCACCCAGAAGGGCCGTGACCTCTATCCCGTGCTCATCGCCATGCTCACGTGGGGCGACAAGTGGATGGCCGGCGAAGCCGGGCCGCCACTGAAACTGACGCACGAATGCGGTCACCAGCCGGACGCGACCCTGGTCTGTGCGCATTGCAACGAAAAGCTCGAAGCGCGGCAGATGAAGGTGGAGCGGCTCGTCGGCGGGTAGGATTTCGCTCTACACCATCGGCCAGGGATAGTGGCGCGCCTGGCCGGGCACCGGAAAACGCCGGTCTCTCAGCATCCGTTCCATCCGGTGCAGCATGGCGACTGATTCGTGCTCGTGCAGCAGACGGAGGAGCGGCTTCGCTTCTTCCGTTTCCGCGGCCACCGCTAGGCCCGCTTCCTCGACGTCTTCAAGGAACGTATCGGGGACCGGCTCGCCGGCCCAATCCCAGATGACGGAGCGCAGCTTTGGCGTCGGGTGGAAACAGAGGCCGTGGTCGATGCCCCAGATGTGGTCGCGTTCGTCGAGCAGGCAGTGACCGCCCTTGCGGTCTGCGTTGTTGGTGATGGCATCGAACACGCACATGCGCATCAGTTGGGGGAGCAGCTCTTCGCGTTCGCGTTGGACGAAGAAGTGAGCCTCGGCATCGTGCGGGATGAACACCTGCACCGAACCCGGGCCTTGCGGCCCATCGCGCACGACTGTCGGCGGGACGAAGTCCCAACCGAGCAGTTTGGAGAGCTCGTAGGCTGCGGCTTCGTGCTTGTAGAGGTGCCCGTCAGGAAAGTCCCAGAGGGGCGATTCGCCCTTGTGCGGCTTGTAGATGGCGCCGAACTGCTCCTCGTTCGCACACATCTGGGCGAGGTAGACGTAGTTCGAGGAGTACCAGACCGGGCGACAGTCAAGGAATTCCGCCTCGCGGAGGAGGGTCTCGGCGCCGGCGAAATCGACCTGGCTGGTCATCGAACTGAGCTTAGCAGAGGCCGAGGGCGGGAGGCGGAAAGCGTGCGTAGAATCGGCGCCATGTACCCACTCGAAAACGATGAACTGGCTTACAACCTCGGCGAACTGCTTGTCGCGCGCGGCGAGAAAGTGGCCGTCTCTGAAACCACGGCCGGGGGCCTTATCTCGGCCCGGATGCTCAGCGTCCCGGCCGCTTCCCGTTGGTTCGACGGCGGCGTTGTGCCGTACGCGGGGGCTCAGCGATGGGAGCAGCTCGGCCTCGACCGCGAAATCGCGCGTGAGCATGGCGCGGTCAGTCCGCAATGGGTGGCGGCCACCGCGGAGGGATTGAAGCGGGCGATGGGGCCGGCCTGGGCGGTCGCTGAAAGCGGCATTGCCGGACCGCAGGGCAGCCGCCGCTCGCCGAAGCCAGTCGGCTCGGTGGCCATCGCGGTCACCGGCCCGAACGGGACGGTGACCGAAGAGGTAGTTTTCCCGGGCAGCCGCGTGGAAGTGATGATGCAAATCAGCCAGCGTGTGCTCGAGCTGCTCACCGAGCAGGTGAAGGCTGCCGGTTAGTGCCGAGTCACGACGATTTCGTGGATATCATCCCGGACGTCATCGGGATGCTTGGCTTCTGGCCGTACGGCGAGCCCGAGGCGGTGGACGGCGGGAGCCTGAACTGGAACTACGGGATCGAAACCGAAGGACAGCGGCTGTTCGTCCGCCGTCATCGTGAGGACCTGGCACCCGCCCGGATTCGCGCCGAGCACGCCTTGATCCGTTGGGTTTCGGAACGCGGTATACCGGCGCCCGTGCCCTACAAGACCGAGATGGACGAAACCGTGCTCTCGATCGCCGGCGGAAACTGGTCGGTTTTCCCGTGGGTCGACGGAGCGGTGAAGGAGCGGGGCGGTCTGACGGAAGCGGAGGTCCGGCTCCTGGGCACCGTCCACGGGGCGACGCAGGCCGTCCTGGCCGCCCATCCGGATAGCGCCACGGCGGCGCTGAGCATGCGCTGGGACAAGACTGAGTCCATCGGCTACCTCGAACGGATCCGCGGCGTGGCTGCCGAACGGAACGCTCCCGTCGAGATGCAGGAGGCCCTTGCGCGCCAGCTTTCGATGCTGCGCGACCTGGACGTGAAGCCGTTCGAGCACTTCGCCGGCTTGCCCGCTCAACTCCTGCACGGCGATTTCCACGACCACCAGGTGCTCTGGTCGGAAGGCGAAATCGTGGCTGTGGTGGACTGGGAGATGTTCGGGGAGAATCCGCGCATCTGGGAGCTGGTGCGTTCGCTGGCGTTTTCGAAGCTTCTTGGCGAACCGGGGATGGAAGCCTACCTGGAGGGGCATCGCCGCTTCGTGCAGCTCTCCGAAGACGAATGCCGGTTGGGGCTCCAACTGTGGTGGCAGAGCCGCGTTGTTGGGGTCTGGGTGTGGGCCGCGTACTTCCTGCAGGGCAACGACCGCGTGCTGAAGTTCGTGCCGGAAGTCATTGCCGAGCTCGAGCGGATTTCCGACGTGGGATGGCGGCAGGCGGTTGAGGAGCGGTTCGTCGAGGCGGCGTGCAGGTAACTGGGCCTGGCCAGGCCGGCTCAGGAACGGCTTACCCGGTGGCGCTTTCGGGACGAACCAGGTCCGCGTATTCGGCGTGGCGCTCGATGTAACTGTGGAAGAACGGGCAGCGCGGCACCACGGAGAGACCGCGCGCGCGGGCGTCATCCAGGGCCATCTTTGCCAACCTGCTCGCAATCCCGCGGCCTTCCAGCTCCTTTGGCGTGACCGTGTGCGGAAAGGTAATGACGCCGTCGCGGATGAAGTACTCGGCGAACGCGGTATGGCCCTCCACGGTGGTTTCCCAGCGGTTGTTGGCTTCGTTGTTGGTGATTGAGATCTCGTGAGAAGTCAACCGGATCCTCCTCAGGAGAG
>CAZKZR010000295.1:0-4662 GCA_964557245.1 uncultured Anaerolineaceae bacterium
TGTACGAGCCGAAGTGGGACGGCTTTCGCTGCATCGTCTATTTCGATGGCGCGAAGGACCCCTACATGCAGTCGCGGGACCTGGAAGGCGTACGGGCCTGTCGGACTCTCAGGCGTTTTCCCCTTCCGTAACCTTCCTTGCGTTTCGTGCTATACCTGTCCTGCATCTCCGAGAGCGGAGTGCAAGGAGGAGGAGCGATGCATTGGTGGGACAGATATAGGTCATGGCTTCGGAAGAGCGACCGTTGGAGCGCGACGGCAGGCGCCGCGTTCGCTTTGTCGTCGTTGACCGCTGCCGGCTGCGGCGGCAGCGGAGACGGCGTTGTCGCTCTCAGTGTTCAAGGACTGTTCCAGGCCGAAATCCCGGCGGGATGGCAGCTGTCGATCCCACAGAACTTCGAGACCGATGGCCCTCCGCCTGTCCTGGCGGCCGGCCCGAAGGGTGGCGACAGCGGTCTGGCCGTGTTCGTCCCAACAGCGACAGACGCAGCCGGCGCCCTGGCCGAAATGTCACCGAGGATCGACGCGAATCTCAGTGAACCGGCGACCGAGACCTCAGAAGGGCAGCAGCGCGTACGCGCTACGGGCACGTACGTCGATCGGAACGGCAAGGAGTTCAAGGTCGTTGCCGCGGGGGTTCAGCCCAACGGCGCCTCCAGGTCCGTCGTCGTCTTCTGCCAGTTGAGCGACCTCACGCTCGGCGATTGCGACCGATTCATCCGGAGCCTCATGGCCCCCTGACCGGCTCCTGAATCGACAATCGGCAATCGCCAATCGACAATCCCCCGGTGGCTGACTCGGAACTTCCCTCTCCGCCCATCGAGCCGATGCTCGCGAAGCTCACGCCGGAAATCCCCGACGGACCCGGCTGGCTGTACGAGCCGAAGTGGGATGGCTTCCGCTGCATCGTCTGTTTCGATGGCGCGAAGGACCCGTACCTGCAGTCGCGGGACCTGAAGCCGCTGGGGCGCTACTTCCCGGAAGTGGTGGCGGGGCTGCGCGAGGGGCTACCCGGCCCGGCCGTGCTCGACGGCGAGCTGGTCATCATGGGCGCCAACGGCCTGGAGTTCGAAACGCTGCAGTTGCGCCTGCACCCGGCCGAGTCGCGCGTGCGCATGCTTTCGCAGCAAACGCCGGCCGCGTTCGTCGCCTTCGACATGCTCGCTGAGGGCGCGGAGAACCTGATGAAGACCCCGTTCGCCGAACGCCGCGCGCGCCTGGAGCGCTACTTCGAACGCGCGCAGCCGCCGGCCTACCTCACGCCTTGCACCGATGAAGCCGAGACCGCGCGGGATTGGTTCGACCGCTTCGAGGGCGCGGGCTTCGACGGAGTCATCGCCAAGCCCGCCACCGGCACGTACCAGCCGGGCAAGCGCGCCATGGCGAAGATCAAGCACCTCCGGACGGCGGATTGTGTGGTCGGCGGGTACCGCTGGAACAAGGGCGAAGAGGGCAAGTCAGTCGGTTCGCTGCTGCTGGGGCTGTATTCGGATGACGGGGTGTTCCAGTTCGTCGGCCACACCAGCAGCTTCAACGCGCAGGAGAAGCGCGACCTCGTGGGCTTTCTCGCGCCCTATGTGACGGAGCAGGAGGACGAGGGTTTCGGGCAGGGGCGCGCGCCTGGCGCGGTGAGCCGCTGGTCAGCGGGGAAGGACGAGAGCTACGTGAAGCTGCGGCCGGAGCTGGTGGTCGAGGTGAGTTTCGATTACCTGCAGGGCGTGCGCTTCCGGCACGCCTCGACGTTCAAGCGCTGGCGCACGGACAAGGCGCCGGAGTCGTGCAAGTTCGACCAGTTCGAGGCGGCGGCGCCGTACGAGCTGAAGCAGGTGTTCGCGCGGTAGTTTCACCACGGAGGCACGGAGGGTTCCGTGCCGTAGGCGAAGGTCCTGACGAGAGAGTTCTCCGCCCTCGGTTCCAGAGCGTTACTTCACTGCGAGGACGATGATGGTGCTGGCGCCGCCGGGGGTGTAGCACTTCACTTTCTGTTCGCCGGCATCCTTCGGCGCGGTGTAGTTGATGGAGCGGGTCTTGCCGGAGGGGATCAGCAGCTCTTCCAGCTTCGTGCCGTCGATGCCCTCGACTTCCTGGTCCTTCTTGCCATCGTTCTTCACTTCGAACTTCACTTTTTCGCCGGCGGCGAGGTCGATGGCGGTGGGAGTGCAGGATTCGTCGCCCTGGACGATCTGGATGACGCGGCGGTCGCCGGAGTCATCGCTGCCGCAGGCCGCGAAGAGCGAGGAGGCCGCGACGGCGGCCCCGAGCAAGATGGCGAAGCGGGACATGGTTACCTCTCGGTCGCGAGTGTGGATTCGGTATTAGCAGGGAGTGGCCGGGCCGCCGGCTTCTTGCCGAGCGGGAGGAAGAGGAAGGCCGAAAGCGCGAGCACCAGGTAGGACCAGTAGAGGCCGATCTGGAGCGTGGAAGGCGCTGAATCGTAGCCGGTCAGCGTGTTCAAGAACTTGCCGAGGTCCGAGGTCATGGAGATAAACGAATCGGTGTCCCAGGGGCGGGAACCCAGGTCGCTGATGAGCGCCGCTTCGTACAGCTTGACCACCGAGGTCGCGAGCATCCCCGCGGCGATGAAGATGATGACTATGCCGGAGACCTGGAAGAACATTCTCATCGGGAAACGGTTGGTGCCGGCGTAGATGGCGGCGCCGATCAAAGCCGCAACGCCGAAGCCAAGGACGCCGCCCATGATGTAGGAGGTTCCGCTGCTGGTGGACGAGCCTGCAAAGAGGAAGAGCACGGTTTCGAGCCCTTCGCGGCCGACCGAGGTGGCGGCGAGGAGGACGAGCGCGGTGACGGATCCCTTGCTCAGGGCGGCATCCACCTGGGCGCGCAGGCCTGAGCTGATGGAGCGCGCCTGCTTCTTCATCCACAGGGCCATGCCGGTCAGGACGATAACGGCGAAGATCATGGCGAAGCCTTCGAACGCCTCGACGATGCGCTTGTCCATCTCGCGAGAGGCGACTTCGAGCCCGATGCCAATCGCGATACAGACCGTAGCGGCAACGCCAACGCCTATCCAGATCGACCGGAAATGCTGCTTCTGATCGATGGTGCGCAGGTACCCAAGCAGGATGGCCACGATGAGAGCCATCTCAACGCCTTCGCGCAGGCAGACAAGGAATGAAAAACCCACAGCTGCTGTCCTGACTGTTGTCTGGTATTAGGTTCACCTAATTTCAGTCGCCAGTCAAGCCACCCAACATCCATTGCGCACTCCTTAACGTTCGGGCGGGACGCGGCGCATCTGCTACCCGGGACAGGCGCCTTGCCACCTTGACCGGGCATGACTCCGTACTTACGACCGGGCGCAGGCCGGCTGGAGAGATTGACGCGCCGGCATCAGCGGCCCGATAGTGTCGGCACTACAACCGGAGGGTGTCAGACAGATGAGTGCTACACGCGTTTCCGCCGCATCCACCCGCCTTCCGGTGCGCCGCCGCTAAGCGTTCTCGTCCGTTCGAGTCCTGTGCTGGCCGCCTTCAGAGGGCGGCCGTCCTGTTTCTTGGCCAGGAGCTCAACGTTTGTCCCAACCTGAACCACCGGAACGGTTCGCGAGCCGCGAAGCCGATGCCGCCGACATGCGCGCGATCCAGGAATTCCTGGACGAAGCGCAGATCACCGAAGTGTTGAACGTCATCAAGAGTGGCAAGGAAGCCACCGTCTATCGCTGCCGTGCGCACCCCTCGCTGGGGGCCCCGTTCGCGGCGGCGAAGGTCTACCACTCGACCGGTCACCGCGGCTTCCAGAGGTCCGCGGTGTACGAAGAAGGCCGGCAGTTCGGCGCGGGGCAGGTGCAACGCGCTGTGGCGAACCGGAGCGAGTTCGGCCAAAAGGCACAGCTGGCGGCGTGGGTGGACCGGGAGTTCGACCTGCTCAGCCAGTTGAACTACGCGGGCGCGGATGTGCCCGCCCCGTACGCCTGCACCGAAACCGCCATCCTGATGGAGTACCTGGGCACTGAGGAGGAGCCGGCAACGCAGCTGCAGCAAGCGGAGTTTGACGAGAGCGAAGGCCAGGACTTGCTGGACCGCGTCCTCACGAACATCGAACTCCTGATGCGCGAAAACGTCGTACACGGCGACCTTTCGGCGTTCAACATCCTGTACGACGGCGGGCGCATCGCGCTGATCGACTTCCCGCAAGCCGTGGACCCGAGGGTCAACTCTTCGGCGAAAGAGTTGCTGGAGCGCGACATCCGGAACGTGGTGCAGTTCTTCCAGCGTCACCGGGCAGGGCTGGACGAGGACCCGCGGGAGATGGCGCGGAATCTCTGGAACCTGTGGAAGTACGGGGAGGTGTGAGCGTGAGCGATGGGCGATGCGCGATGAGCGATGCGCGATGAGCGGTAGAGTACGGGGATGATGTACATCCTCTTCTATGACTATGGCGAAAACGCGGCAGAGCGCCGCGCGCCGTATCGAAACGAGCACCTGGGGCTCGCAAACGCGTTGCACGCCGACGGCCAGATGGTGCTCGCGGGCGCGTTCGCGGACCCACTGGACGGCGCCGCGATCGTGTTCCGCACGCGAGAGGCGGCGGAAGCGTTCGTGAAAGTGGACCCTTACGTGTCGTCGGGGCTGGTAACTGGATGGCGGATACGGGAGTGGACGGTGGTGGTGGGCGGCGAGTAGGAGGTTACAGCAGGCGGCGG
>CAZKZR010000296.1:0-2402 GCA_964557245.1 uncultured Anaerolineaceae bacterium
CCCTCGCTCGAGGACTTCAGCCAGATGACGCCGCTCACGGTGGGTTCGCCGGAGATGGTCATCGAGCGCTACGCGACCTTCCGCGAGCAGGTGGGGCACTACCAGCGCCAGCTCTTTTTGACGGACCACGCGGGCCTCCCGCTGGAGGTCGTGCTCGAACAGATCGAATACCTCGGCTACGAAATCGTCCCTGCGCTCCGAAAGCTGAACGCGGAAGGCCGACCGGCGCACATTCCGGAGGCGCCGACGCATGAGTCGATGAAGGCGAAGGCGGCAACGAAGGTGACAGCCTGACCCGTCCCGAGCGTGCTAAAATACGTACTATCACTACTTCACTGAGTGGGAGAACCGTGGACGAAACCGTGACGGCCGCCGAAGCCAACCGCTCGTTTTCACGCTTGTTGCGCGGGGTGCGCGAAGGCAGGCGCTACATCATCACGAGCCACGGCCGGCCCGTCGCGGAGATCATTCCGGTGGAGAAGCCTGACAGAGAAGCAGCCCGAGCAGCTCTGTTCGATCACCTCGCCCGGCAGAAGGCGATCGACATCGGCCCGTGGACGCGTGCTGATCTGTACGACGATGACGAGTGAAGGCGGCGCTCGATACCAACATCCTGGTCTATGCCGAAAATGTGAACGGCGTCGAGAAGCAAGAGTTGATCCGAGACTTGATCCGGCGTCTGCCTGCTGATTCCGTCGTCGTACCAGCGCAGGTGCTCGGAGAACTGTTCCACGTGCTGGTGCGAAAAGCCGGTCGGAGTCGCCCGGGAGCCCGCGATGCCGTCGCCTTTTGGCACAACGCTTACGAAGTTGTTGGCTCGACGGCGGAGGACCTGCTTCGCGCCGGGGACCTGGCGGTTAGTCATCAGCTGGGCATCTGGGATGCTGTCATCCTCTCGGCGGCCTCGACGGCTGGATGTAGCTTGCTCGTCTCACAAGATGTGCAGGATGGATTCGTTTGGGGCGGAGTCACCGTCGTGAACCCATTTGCGCAACCGCGCCATCCGCTGTTGGCCTCCTTGTTGCTGCCATCCGGCGGATAATGCCCCCATGCCGCCCTCGCCTCCTCCAGCCGCCTCCCGCGTGGTCATCGACCTCGGCTGCGGGTGGCGGAAGAAGCCGGGCGCAATCGGGCTCGATGTGGCGAAGATCGCCGGTGTCGATGTCATTGCGGACGTGTCGAAGCTGCTGCCGCTGCGCGACAACTCGGTCGACGAACTGCAGGCCTCGCACATCGTCGAGCACGTGGATGACCTGATGGCGTTCATGGGCGAGATCTGGCGGGTCTGCAAGCCGGGCGCATTGGTGTACCTGCGGTTCCCCCACGGGACTTCGAAATACGTCACCTGGAAGGACCCGACCCATAAACGCGGTGTGCTGCTGGCGACGTTCGAGTACTTCGACCCCAAGACGTTCGACGGGCAGGCATGGGGCTACTACCACCCGGCCAAGTTCGAGACGGTGAAGCGCCGCATCAACTTCAACATGAATGCCGACACCTGGCAGGCCAAGCCGGTGCGACGCGTCCTCGGCAAGATGTTCGATTCGCTGGCGAACCGGAACGACCGGGCTCAGTACTTCTGCGAGCGGTTCTGGGGGAACTGGGTAGGAATGGAAGAAGGCCACCTCTGGCTGCGGGCGATCAAGCCGTCCGAGTAGGTGCGGCGTCTTTCGCCTTTCGCCGCTGAAATGGCATTCTTTCCGAGCCACCACACCATCCCGGAGCCGGCCCGTGCGCATCAACATCTCGAACCGCTACCCACGCGTCATGCAGCTTCGCGATGGCTCGCAACCAATCGTGCGGCCGATGAGCCGGGCCGATGAGTCGGCGCTTGTTGAGTTCTTCCAGTCGATCCCGGAAGGCGAGCGGTTCTTCCTCAAGGACGATGTCACTTCCCGGAACGTCATCCGGAGCTGGATTGAAAACATCGACCTGGACTACGCCGTACCGCTGCTGGCGTTCGAAGGGCACGACGTGGTCGGGGATGCGGTGCTCATTCGCCACCGGTCGGCGTCGCTGGCGCATGCGGGAGAGATCCGGGTGGTGATCGCTCCCGCCTACCGGTCGCGGGGGCTTGCGGTGACGCTGATGCACGAACTGGTGGAGGTGGCGAAGCTGGCGGGGCTGCGCGAGGTGCTGTTCGAGTTCGTGAAAGGCGTGCAGACCTCAGCTATCGAGGCGGCGGAGTTCCTGGGGGCGAACGTTGCGGGGGAACTAAGTGACTGGGTGCGGGACGAGAACAACCGGGGACACGACGTCGTGTTCCTGAGGCTCCCGCTCTAGCCCGAGGGATCCTGCAGGCAGCGGAGGCGCCGAACGAGATTCGGGTCTGGTAGAGTGTCCAGCCACGGTTGGGGGCCGTAATACTGGAGGTTAGTCATGCTTGCAGCCCCGAACATCGG
>CAZKZR010000296.1:2502-4594 GCA_964557245.1 uncultured Anaerolineaceae bacterium
ACGGTTGGGGGCCGTAATACTGGAGGTTAGTCATGCTTGCAGCCCCGAACATCGGCGATCCGGCATTCCTTGAGAACCCCTTCCCGTTCTACGAAATGGGGCGCGCGATGAGCCCGCTCTTCGTGCCGAACATGGGCATCTGGATGGCGTTCAACCACGACGAGTGCCAGGCAATCCTGAAGGACAACGCCACGTGGCAATCAGGGATGGGCGCCGCCTACGAGCAGGATCCATCGCAACCGCAGCCAAGCATGCTCGGTTCGAACCCGCCGCGGCACACCCGGCTGCGGGCGCTGGTGAGCCAGGCGTTCACTCCCCGCATGATCGAACAGCTGGAGCCGCGCCTGCGGCAGATCGCGGGTGAACTGCTCGATCCCGTAGTCGCGAAAGGCGAGATGGACCTTGTGGAAACGCTCGCATACCCGCTGCCGGTCATCGCCATCTCCGAAATCCTGGGCGTTGAGCCGGAGAAGCGGGACCAGTTTAAGAAGTGGTCAGACGAAGTGGTGGCCACCCTCGGTACCGGGGCCGCAGGCAACCCGGAGGAGGGCGACATCACCGAGACTACCTTCCAGGAGATGAGCGATTACTTCGAGAGGCTCTGCAACGAGCGCCGGGCGCACCCGAAGGCGGACCTCATCTCCGGGCTGGTGCAGGCGGAGATGGACGGCGAAAAGCTGAGTTGGGACGAGCTGCGCCAGATGCTCGTGCTGCTCCTGGTTGCGGGGAACGAAACGACAACCAACCTGATCGGCAACGCGGTGCAGGAGTTCATCGCACACCCGGACCAGCTCGCGCGCGTGGAAGCGGACCCGGCACTCATCCCAAGCGCCCTGGAAGAGGTAATGCGGATCAGCTCGCCGGTGCAGGCCACGGTCCGTCGCGCCTCGCGGGACACAGAGTTCAGGGGCAAAGAGGTCAAGGAAGGCCAGCAGATGGTGGTCTGGCTGGCGGCGGCGAACCGGGACCCGGAACAGTTCCCGGACCCGTTAACGTTCGACGTAACGCGCTCACCAAACCGGCATTTGGGGTTCGGCATGGGCATCCACTTCTGCCTGGGCGCGCCACTGGCGCGGCTGGAAGCCAAGGTGGCGATGGAAGAGCTGTTGAAGCGGACGAAGAACTTCCGGCGCAGCGACGACTCGGTGCTGCCGCGCGTGCCGACGTTCATCATGCGCGGGGTGAAGTCCTTGCCGGTGGAGTTCGAAGCGCGCTGAGCCGCGCATGTGTCGCGGCTGAGTCGGATTCGCTTCCACGGTGTTTCGTGACACATTTCACATGGATTTCACGGGCTGGGCCGGGATCGAGGATAACCGGCAGATATACTGCCTCGGGTAGGAGGACGCACGATGAGAACCGTGTTCCTTGTTACCCGGCACCCGGATGTGGCCCGTCTCGGCCCAGAACTCGAGCGCGCGGGGTTCTCAGCGCCCGCCATCGCGCCTGAGCGGCTGGCGAACGACGAAGTCAACCCGAATGCCGATGTGGTCCTGCTGGACCTGCGGGATATCCCGCCGGCGGCATTCAACATCCTGAGCGCGAACTACGCCGAAAACGGCGTGATCCTCATGGTCATCGTGCCTTCCGAGCAGATCGACCGTGTGAGCGCGGACCTGCCGATCGACGATTTCGTGATGCTCTCGGCGCAGCCCGATGAGATTGCACGGCGTATCGAACGGGCGCTATGGCGGAAACATGGCGTGGACAGCGAGAACTTCGTACGGTGCGGCGCGCTGACCCTTGACCTTTCGAACTATCGAGTCACCGTGGACAACGATTCGCTGGTGATGACGTTCAAGGAGTACGAGCTCCTGCGCTTCCTCGCGATGAATGCCGGGCGGGTGTTCACGAGGGAGCAGCTGCTCAACCGGGTCTGGGGCTACGATTACTTCGGCGGCGCGCGGACCGTGGACGTCCACATCCGGCGCATCCGGGCGAAGATTGAGATTCACGGCCACGCCTTCATCGAGACGGTGCGCAACGTAGGGTACCGGCTGGTGGCGGAAGCGAAGAAAGACCCGGCCGACTAGTCTTCTTCCCGGACCACCCGGAAGAGGTCATCCAGGTCCAGTTCGAAGCCAGGCAGGACAGG
>CAZKZR010000297.1:0-4578 GCA_964557245.1 uncultured Anaerolineaceae bacterium
ATGCGTCCTCGGCGCCCCCGGGCGGAGACGTTATCGGGCAGCGCCCGATCGATGTTCACCTGTCCGGCTTCGAAGACATGGGCGCCACAGTGACCCGCGAAGGCGAACGCTTTGTTGCCCGCGCCGCGTCCGGCCTGCGAGGCACGCGCGTGTTCATGGACTACCCCTCGGTATCGGGCACGCAGAACGTCATGATGGCGGCAACGTTGGCGAAGGGCCGGACGACGGTGGTCAACGCCGCAACTGAGCCTGAGGTGCAGGAACTGGCGAACCTGCTCAACGGTATGGGCGCGCAGATCAGCGGAATCGGCAGCCAGATGCTGGTCATCGACGGTGTGGACGAACTGCACGGCACGACCTCGCGCATCATGCCGGACCGCATTGAGACTGGGACGTTCGCGATCGCCGCCGTCATGACTGGCGGCGATGTCACGATCAAGGACGCCCCGGTCGGAGTGCTCGACGCGCTAGTGAACAAACTACGCGGCACCGGGGCGGACATCACCGAGGGCGAAGGCGAGCTGCGTGTTCGCGGCACCCCGCTCATCCGATCGATCAGCTTCCAGGCGCTGCCCTACCCCGGGCTGGCGACCGACCTTCATGCGCCGATGGCCGCGCTGCTCACCCAGGCGACCGGTGTCTCGATCATTCACGAGCGAGTGTTCGACAACCGCATGCTGTACGTGAGCGAGCTGCGCAAGATGGGCGCCGAGATCGTCAGTACCGGGTCCTCTGCGATCGTCTCGGGGCCGACCCCGCTTCACGGCACACGGGTTCGCGCCCTGGACGTGAGGGCCGGGGCCGCTGTGCTGCTGGCCGCGCTCGTAGCCCAGGGCACGACAATCATCGACGACGTGTATCATCTCGATCGTGGCTACGAGCGTCTCACTGAGAAGCTCCATGGGTTGGGTGTGGAAGTGGAGCGCAACTAGATGGCGATGGAGTTCCTGACTCCGAAACGGGCCGGTATCGACCTCGGCACGGCGAACATCCTTGTCTACGTGAAGGGCCACGGGATCGTGGTCAACGAACCTTCCGTAGTCGCGCGACATAATCGCGATAACGCGATTGTCGCCGTTGGCAACGAAGCGCGGGCCATGCAGGGCCGGACGCCTGGTTCGATCAGCGTCATCCGGCCGATGCGCGACGGCGTGATCGCCGACTACCTGACGACTGAAGCCATGCTCCGCTATTTCATCGGCTTAATTACCGGGCGCTTCAACCTGATTCGGCCCGAGGTGATGGTTACGGTGCCCGCGGGGGTGACGAGCGTCGAGCAGCGAGCGGTGCGTGACGCGGCTGAACAGGCAGGCGCCCGGAAGCCGGCTCACCTCGTGCCCGAACCCCTGGCTGCCGCAATCGGCGCGCAGGTGCCGATTGGCACCGCTCGCGGGAACATGGTCGTGAACATCGGCGGCGGACGCGCTGAAGCAGCGGTTATATCGCTCTTCGGCATTGTCGTGAGCGAGTCCGTCCGCATGGCGGGCGACCGCATCGACGAAGCGATCATGGCGTACATCCGGCGGCGCCATAACCTCATCATCGGTGAGCGCACCGCTGAGGAGATCAAGATCGCCATTGGCAGCGCCTTGCCGGTGGACGAGGGCCTTGCCACGCAGGTTCGCGGCCGGGATCAACTGAGCGGGCTGCCGAAGACGATCTCGCTGAACAGCATCGAGGTGGCGCAGGCCATCCAGGACTGCCTCGGGACCATCGTCCAGACGGTTCGAGCGGTGCTGGAAAAAACGCCCCCCGAGCTCGCGGCCGACGTTATTGACCGCGGCATCGTACTCACGGGAGGCGGCGCACTGCTTCGCCACATGGATGAGTTGCTGACGCAGGAGACCGGGGTGCCGTGCTACGTGGCGGATAATCCGCTCGAGTGCGTCGCCATCGGAGCCGGCATCGCGCTGGATCACCTTGACGTGATCCGGCGGTCGCTGCCCACCGAAGAAGAGAACCTGGTTGGCCTGTTTCCCGGCCCGGAAATTCGCTAGCGCGGCTTCGACCCCGTCCGTCCACCGTTGAGCCAGAGCAGCGCTTCTTTCCGCGAAAGAGGAGAAAGCGCCGTCTCATGCGACGCGACAAAGCCGCGGACGGCGTCTCCATCGGTCTTTGAATACTCCCTCAGAGCCCATCCGATCGCCTTACGAATGAAGAAGTCAGGGTGTGCGGCTTGAAGCTCGCAGTATCGGAAGAGTCTGCCTCGGTCTGTGGAAGATTTGTACCGCAACTGGTGGAGAATCGCCGTTCGTGCGACCCAGATGTTCTCATCGCTGATCCAGAGGTCCATTTCAGCGGACAGCTCAGGGTGCCCGGCGACCATCGGCCCCACAACGTTGCTCGCCAGCGTATCGACGGTGTCCCACCATGACTTCGACTCGACCAGGCGGCGGACTGCCGGCAGGTCGCCCGGTGAAAGGAGCTTCGCGTGGCGCGCGAGCAGGGCACATGCGGCGTACTGGTATTCGCGTTCGTCCAGCTCCCAGAGCAGTGTCGCGGCAGCAATCACCTCGCTGGCCAGCGGCTTCGGTAGCGCCGCGAGAGCTTGCCTCTGGAGAGCGGTGCGTTCCGGAGTTGGAATTCCTGCGAAGGGGAAGAGATCCCGCATGTACTTCGCCATCCCCCGGGCCCGGACCGGGTCGTAGGCGGCGCTGAACGCTCCCTGCAGGCGGCTGGCGCAGTCCTCGGCGTAGGAAGGCATGTCGGGCGCCATTGTCCCAGCGTGAGGCTCGGCTTGCCCATCTGCGTGCGCCAGACGCCCTGTGGGTGCCTACTTTCCGCCCGGCTCTGACCGCTTGATGTAGAAGGTCATGCTTTGCATGGCCAGGACCGGGTCGATGTGGCGGATTGTGACGTCGCGGGGGACGTGGGCGGTAATCGGGGCGTAGTTGAGGATGGCGTGAATGCCGGAGGCTACCAGCTTGTCAACGACGCCCTGCGCATCGGTCGCCGGCACGGCGACGATGCCGATGTCCACGCGGTGACCGCGAAGGAATCGTTCCAGTTCGGATATGGGGTGGACGATGACACCGCCAATTTCCCGTCCTATGACGGCCGAGTTCGCATCAAAGGCGGCGACGATCTCGAATCCCTGGGGCCCGAAGCCGCCGTACTCCGCGATCGCCTGGCCGAGCCGGCCCACGCCAACGAGACAGAGGCGCCATTGGCGGTCGATACCCAGGATTTCGCGCAGGGTGGAAAGCAGGCTGTTGACGTTGTAGCCGCGGCCCTGCTTGCCAAAGCGGCCGAAGTAGCTGAGGTCCTTGCGAATCTGCGCCGGGGTAACGTCCAGGAGTTCGCCGAGGGCCTGAGAACTGACCACCGTCTCTCCGCGCATCAGCAATTCGGTTAGCGCGCGTGCGTATACCGGGAGACGGTTAATGACGACTTCTGGGATCTCGAGGCTCATTTTAGGAGGTTGTGAAATCCGTAACTTTCGAGGGACTATAGTCCGCGCTCAACGCGAGGGTCAATTTCTGCGGGCGATGGTTCACACGCGTCTAACAAATGTCACGTGGGCCGAAACACACTCGTAATCGCCGCTTCAACCGCTGAATCGTCGGCGGGGTCGACCGTTCGCGGGTCCAGCAGGAGCAGTTCGTCGACGACTCGTCCGATGACTGGCACGTGGTCGGCTCGGAGACGGGCGGCGAGGTTCGTCGCTCCATCTGGATGTCGTAGGGCGGCGCACCACGTATCAACGCCCTGGCCGGGCAGCGAACCGCCTCCCACCATGGTCTGGGCGGAGCGCACCGTTCCCGCTTCTCCCGCCGGCGATGCCCAGCGGCGGGCGCGTTTGCGGATGGAGGCGAGTTCGCGGCCGAGCATCTGCCAGACTGGTATCTCGTCTGCCTCGGTCTGCAGGACGTAGCTCAACAGCGTCGCGTTGAGCGCCGCGATACCGAACTTGTCCATGCGGAGGGCGCGCGCCAGCGGGTGCTTGCGCAGCTGTTCGATGAGGTGCGATTTTCCAACGATCAGCCCGGCCTGGGGCCCGCCGAGGAGTTTGTCACCACTAAACAGGGCCAGGTCCACCCCGCCTGCAAGTGACTCCTGGACGGTCGGTTCGTGCGCCAGGCCGAATCGTTCGGTGGCAACCAGGCAGCCGCTGCCAAGATCATCGATGCAGAGGATGCCCGCGCGCCGCGCCGCTTCGGCGAGCTCCCGCGCGGAGGGTTCGGTCGTGAAGCCGACCGTCTGGAAGTTGGAAGCGTGAACGCGAAGGATCGCGGCCGTCTCCGGCTGGATGGCGTCAACGTAGTCCCGGACGTACGTGCGGTTCGTGGTCCCGACGTCCACCAGTATCGCGCCGCTCTGGCGAAGGACATCGGGAATTCGGAAGCCGCCCCCGATTTCCACTGATTGCCCGCGGGACACCAGCACCTGCCGTCCAGCACAAAACACCTGGAGGACCATCAACAGCGCGGCGGCGTTGTTGTTCACCGCGATTGCGTCTTCTGCGCCGGTGGCCCGCCGGAGGAGGGAGCGGACATGTTCGTGGCGGCTGCCTCGTTCACCGGCGGCCAGGTCGTACTCGAGATTGGACGCGGCGGCGACGTCAGCCATCGCAGCGAG
>CAZKZR010000298.1:0-421 GCA_964557245.1 uncultured Anaerolineaceae bacterium
GCAACCTGACCGTCGTCCACGCCTGGGGGCACATGGGCGAGATCGCGGCGATCAAAGGGATCAAGGGATTGAAGGGGCTGCCGTTCTAGGCCGGGAGCTACAAGCTCGCCAGCCGCTCGCGGAGGCCAGCGACCTTTTCGCGAGTTTCGGCGAGCGTGGTCTCCATGCCCTGGATGACGTGGGACGGCGCCTTCGAGCGGAAGGTCTCGTTCGCGAGCTGCTTCTCCAGCCGTTCAGCGTGAGCCGAGGCTTCGCCGAGTTCCTTTTCGAGGCGCGTGCGTTCGACTGCCGCGTCGACGCCATCCTCGAAGCGCTCACCGCGGAGGGAGAGACGCTCGAGGACCGATGTGAGAAGGCCGCGAGCTACGACTGAGGCGCCCGCCGCGAGGCGGACAGCGCGATGAACGCGCCGCCGCGACGC
>CAZKZR010000298.1:431-4558 GCA_964557245.1 uncultured Anaerolineaceae bacterium
CGACCTGGGGAAGGGCGACGGCGACTTCAGTATCGGCGACACGGCCGAACGCCCACTCGCCAGCGGGGACGCCGGCTGCCGACTCAAGCACCGCGAGGTCTACTCGGGAAGTGAAGTTCGTGGCGGCCGCGGTTTCTTTGAGCGCCGATGCATAGGCTCCGGCGCGCAGCGTCACGGCCGGCCGCGCGCCAGCTTCGAGCTTCTTCTCCGCGCGGATGTTGCGGATGGTGCGGTTGACCTCGATGACGTGTTCGATGGCCGCTTCAGAGGAGGCGTCCTTCCAGTTGTTCCCGCTCTTCGGGAACCAGGCGACGATCAGTTGGCTCGCCATGTCGTCGTCGATGCGGTCGCGGAGAGCCTGCCAGAGTTCCTCCGTGACGAACGGCATGAACGGGTGAAGCATGCGAAGGCCGTGGTCGAGGACGTGCACAAGGACCTTCAACGGCCGCTCATCGCCATCGTTGAGGCGCGGCTTCACCATCTCGATGTACCAGTCGCAGAGTTCGCCGCGGAGGAAATCCTCAATCTGGCGCGCGCACTCGCCGAGCTGATACGCCTTCATCAACGAGTCGACGTCCAACTCGAGTTGTTCCAGGCGGGACATGATCCAGCGGTCTTCGAGGGCGTAGGTCTCACGGTCGAGCGCGTGCGGACGCTTCACTTCGCGTTCGCCGACCTTCATGAGGACGAAGCGAGCGGTGTTCCAGAGCTTGTTCGCAAAGTTGCGAGCTGAGGTGAGCCGCTCATCGCTGTACTTCTGATCCGCGCCGAGGGTCGCGCCCGTGAGCACGGCGAAACGGAAGGCGTCAGCGCCGAAGGTAGCGGCGGAGACCAGAGGGTCCACCACGTTTCCGCGCGACTTGGTCATCTTTTCGCCCTTCGAGTCACGGATGAGGCCGTGGAAGAGCACGTGGCGGAAGGGCATCGACTTCTCTTCGCCGAGTTCCCTCATGTTGTAGAGGCCGAACATGATCATCCGGGCGCACCAGAAGAACATGATGTCGTAACCCATCTGCATGTCAGCGGTGGGGTAGAAGTAGCGCAGATCTTCGGTGTCGTCCGGCCAGCCGAGGTCGGCGTGGGGCGCGAGCCCGGAGCTGAACCAGGTATCGAGGACGTCTTCGTCCTGGCGAACCGCGGAACCGCACTCGGGGCAATTCGCCGGGTCATCCACCTGGCAGGTGACGTGGTTGTTCTCGCAATACCAGACCGGGATCTGGTGGCCCCACCACAGCTGACGGCTGATGCACCAGTCGCGGATGTTCTCCATCCAATTGAGGTACACCTTTTCGAAGCGCTGTGGGACGATGCCGATGCGGCCCTCGGTCACGGCGCGGATGGCGTCGCCGGCGAGCGAATGGCCCGGCTCGTATTCCTTGTTCACGTCCAGCCACCACTGCTCGCTCGGGAGGGGTTGGAGGACGGTTTTGCAGCGGCTGCAGACGCCCACGCTATGGGTGTAGTCCTCGACGTGGTCCAGGAAGCCTTCGTCTTCGAGATCGCGAAGGATGGCGGCGCGGGCTTCATCCACGGGCATGCCGGCATACGGCCCGGCTTCATCGTTCATGTTGCCCTTGAGATCGATGGCGACGATCACGGGGAGGTCATGGCGCTGGCCGATTTCCCAGTCGTTGGGGTCATGGCCGGGGGTGACTTTGACCGCGCCGGTGCCGAATTCGGTCTTGACTGCGTCATCGCCGACCACGGGGATTTCGCGGCCGATGATCGGGAGCATGAGCATCCGGCCGATGCGTTCTTCGTAACGTTCATCGGCGGGATTCACGGCGACGCCGGTGTCGCCCACCATGGTTTCGGGGCGGGTGGTGGCGACCACGACGTAGTCAGGCAGCGGCATGCCGCCTTCGCCGACGATTGGGTAGCGGATGTAGTAGAGCTTCGAAGGCTTCTCTTCGTAATCGACCTCCAGGTCGCTGAGGGCCGTCTCGTGATTTGGGCACCAGTTGATCATGCGAAGGCCGCGGTAGATGAGGCCCTGGCTGTAGAGGTTCACAAAGGTGGTGCGGACGGCTTTCACGATGCCCGGATCGAGTGTGAACGTGTTGCGCGACCAATCTGCGCTGGCGCCGAGCTTGCGGTGCTGGGCAGCGATGCGGCTGCGGTATTTGCGGACCCACATCCAGGTGCGCTCGACGAAGGCTTCCCGGCCGAGATCGTGGCGGGACAGGCCTTCTTTTGCGAGTTCGCGTTCGATGACGTTCTGAGTGGCGATGCCGGCGTGGTCTTCGCCAGGAAGCCAGAGCGTGGGGTCGCCCTGCATGCGGTGCCAGCGCACAAGCGCATCGGTGATGGCGTCTTCGAGGCCGTGGCCAAGGTGCAGCTCGCCGGTGACGTTCGGGGGAGGCATGACGATGGTGTAGGGCTCCCGGTCCAGGTCGATCCTGGGCTGGAAGTGGCCGGCGGATTCCCACATCTCGTAGATGCGGCCCTCTACGCTCGCCGGCTCGTACGCGGGGGGTAGGGTCGAGCCGGGCGTCTGCGTAGTCATCGGTGTTCCTTGGAGAGGGTGAGTCGCTCAGGGAGCGGATTGCCAGTGTAGCAAGGCAGGGCGGTAGCGGACTTTAGAACGCGAGCTCGACGTAGCTTTCGGTGAGCCACGCTCGCAACTCATCGTCGATGTCGGCGGCCGAAGTAACACGGACCGCGTAGTACGTGCGCGACGTCTTCGACCGCATGGTGCGCGAAAAGCGCGGATGGTCAAACAAACGGTTCAGCCCGAAGGTCACATCGATCCAGCGCGTCTTCGGGCGGATCTCGACGAAGTTGCGCTTGCCCTTGAAAAAGATGCCCACGTTCACGGGCTCAATGATGAGCGGGCCGAGCGCCGCCAGGTGATCGCGGACGGCTTCGAAGATTTCCCGTTCGACGGGTGGGCGCGCGGCGAAGTACTGATCGACCGAGAGGGCCGGAGCACAAACGTGCGACCGGGCGCGGGCGAATTCGCGGCCACAGGCGGGACAGGACCACGGCGTCATCCCAGGAATCTTCGCATAGAAGGCCGGGGTTCCCAGACGGGTGCCGGGAGGTGAGAATCTGGCAATGCGGCTCCTTATCCTTGGCGCGAGCGATAGCGAAGGGACCTTACTGGCGAACTTCGCCGATTCGTGGCGCGAAAAACTCCGGCTGGGTTTGCCGCCGCTCATCGGCGAAGAGGTGGAAGTGATTCACCGCCGGTTCTACGTGCATACGCCGGGAGTCGCCGCCTACGTCGACCGGGTACTGGAAGAAGACCAGCCGGACTTTGTGATCATGGGCGCCACGGGGTATGCCTTCTCGACGTCCTCGGTGGGGAACCGGTTGAGGCGGCTGCTCGGAAAGCGCGCAGGCGACTGGCTCGAACGGCGCTCCAGCAAGTTCGACCGTGCGACGGAGAAGGAAGAAGGTTCGGCGCGTGAGCGGCTGAACTTCTCAGCCCACTGGATTGCCGGAAAGGTGATCGGGCGAGAACCGGTCTCGACGTTCGATGAAGTCCTCGCCGGGTACCGGCGGACGGTGGACCGCCTGGCCCAGGTGGAGAACCTGGACGCGATTATCATGGGCACCACCTACAACGGCCCCCGAGTGCAACGCCGGCTGCCGCACATCCGCGGTCTGGTGGACCGGTTCAACGTGCGACTACGAGGGCTGGCGGACTCCCACCGCTTCGGCTGGCTGGACCGGCAGGCGATCATCAGCGCGCTCCCGGAATCCATTGCACGGCCCGACCAGATGCACACCGGTCCGGAGATCCACGCCGCATATGCCGAGGCACTGCTCCCGCTCATCGCAAGCCGTGTTGGTGCGCGAGCGCACTGAAGCGGGCGACTTGCGGAATCGCAATCGCCCCGGCCTTTAGACTGACACCAATGAGGCTCCTGATCCTCGGCGAGAGCGACAGCACGGGCGTGGCGCTCGCCGATCCGTCCCAGGCGTGGGGGAATCGCATACCGGTGGAGGTCGGCGAGATGAGCGGCAAGGCGCCTGAAACGGTGCACGTGCGGTTCTATCCGTGGGCGGCGGGCGGCGGCGCGTACCTGGAATCAGTGCTGGAGCGAGGACCGTTCGATGCAGTAGTGATCAGCGCCAGCAAGGTAGCGTTCACCGTGTATTCGGCGGACAACCGGGTGCGC
>CAZKZR010000299.1:0-4557 GCA_964557245.1 uncultured Anaerolineaceae bacterium
GACCCGGCCATCCTCAAAGCGGTTAACAAGGGTCTCAGCGGCGCTGGTTTCGATGTCACTGGCGTTTCGACCGCGAGCGAGGTCCTGCCCGAGTACCAGCGAACTCGCCCCGATGTCGTCGTACTCGACCTGGTCTTGCCAGACGGCGACGGGATCAGCGTGTGCGCGGAAATCCGAAAGCTGGGCACCACTCCGGTCATCGTCCTTTCTGCAGTGGGAGACGATGAACGGAAAGTAGAGGCGTTGAACACCGGTGCGGACGACTACCTGGTGAAACCGTTCTCCATGGCCGAACTGCAGGCGCGGATCAACGTGGCCATACGCCGGTCAACTCCGCAGGCGAGCACCCGGCTGAGCTTCGACGTAATCGAGCTGGACCTGCTCAGCCGCAAGGTCACGGCGGGCGGCGTAGAACTTCGCCTGACGCCGACGGAGTTCGAGTTGCTGCGGCTGCTGCTGACCTACCCCGGGCGCGTGTACACCCAGCGCCATCTGCTGGCGACGGTTTGGGGTCCCGAGTACCAGGATGACGCGCACATCCTGCGCACGTTCGTCCACCAATTGCGGGCTAAGCTCTCGGCGGCCGCGGCGGGGGCGGGCGGACTGATCGTGAATGACCCGGGCGTCGGGTACCGGCTGCAACTTCCGTTTGTCCAGAAATCCTGACAACTTCCGCACGCGGACGGGCGATTCCCAAACAACGCCCACAGTGCTTCGGGACGATCCTGAAGGGTGTGGTAACACACGTCGCCTACCAGGAAGAGCGCTACGCAACGGCGGTTCGCTGTGTCGCCGGGATACGCGGATACATCGACCGCGGGTGGGAAGTCAGCCAGCTTCGCGGTCCAGCACTCGGCCCGTTCGTCGTCGTTTTCCGGATCCAGGACGCAGGCGAGGCACTCGCGGATTCGGGCCGGGAAGAGAGCCAGGTCTTCGCTTGAGCGAATCTCCCGGCCCTTCGACCCGCACTCCCATGCTCGACAAGAGCGGCAGGGTGTCGCGCTATCGCGTTTCTCGGCCCCAGGCGGGCATTGTCGAGACGCACGACGGCCACTTCGAAGCGACAGAGCACGCGGAAGAGCGGCGCGGAATGCACGGCCGATACCTTGGGCTTCGGGACCGCATCCTGGGGACCACCCTCGCCAGCCACCGGTTGGAGAGCGAGAAGCTGACCAAGGTCAAAGCACTCGCCGTCTTCTCTTCAGATGCCATTTCGTCAGTGGCCTACGCGACGCAGGAGATCCTGTTCATCCTCATCCTCGCGGGAACCAGCGCGACGACGTATGCGTTGCCGATCGCGGTCGGGATCGTGACGTTGCTGGGCATCGTGGTAGTGAGTTACCGGCAGACAATCCAGGCCTACCCCGGCGGTGGCGGCGCGTACATCGTGGCTCACGAAAACCTCGGGACGAGCGCTGGGCTGATCGCGGCCTCGGCGCTGCTTATCGATTACGTACTAACCGTTTCGGTGAGCATCGCGGCGGGGATGGATGCGCTGGCGTCGTTGAATGAGGCGTTCAGGCCCGTGGCGGTGGAGATGGCCGTCGGCCTGGTGTTCCTGGTCGCGATCATCAACCTTCGTGGCATGAAGGAATCCGGAACTATCTTCGCAATTCCGACGTACGCGTTCATCTTCACGCTGGCACTCGCGATTGTGGTGGTGCTTACCAAGATCCTGATCCACGGGGGCAACCCCCTGGTGGCTGGTGAACCGCGCGAAAGCGTTACGGCCGTGCAGGGAGTAACGCTATTCCTCATCCTCCGCGCCTTCGCCAACGGCTGTACCGCCATGACCGGCGTTGAGGCAGTCAGCAACGGCGTCCAGGCGTTCAAATCGCCATCGCCGGAGAACGCGAACAAGACGCTCCTCGCGATGGCGCTCATCCTCGGATCGCTCTTCCTCGGCGTCACGCTGATAGCGCGCCACCTGGGATTCGTGCCTGGAGAGAACAGCACCATCCCGTCCCAACTTGGGGTCGAGGCCTTCGGGGCCGGCACCCCGCTGTTCGCGTTCCTCCAGATCATGACGGCCGGCATTCTCATTCTTGCCGCCAACACGGCCTTCGCCGACTTCCCGCGGCTGGCCGCCATTCTTGCCCGCGACGGATACCTGCCGAGGGTGTTCCACGCCAGGGGCAACCGCCTTGTATTCAGTTACGGGATCATCGTGCTGGCAGGTCTCGCGTGCCTGCTCATCATCGTCTTCAACGCGCAAACCACGCGGCTTATCCCGCTCTACGCGCTGGGGGTGTTCATCGGCTTCACACTCAGCCAGGCGGGCATGGTCCGCCACTGGCGGCACGATCGCGGCGAGCAGTGGAAGCGGAAGGCACTGACAAACGGCGTCGGCGCGACCGCGACGTTCATCGTCGCGATCGTCATCCTGCTCGCCAAGTTTAGCGAAGGCGCCTGGCTCATCACCATCGTCTTGCCGCTCATCGCGTTCGTCACATGGCTCATCGGCAGGTTCTACGGGCGAGTCCGGCGCAATCTCTTCGTGACGCCTGAGGCTGTCTTCGACCTTGCTCCGAGCGGCACCTCGTACGTACCGACCGTCGTGCCGATCGAGGAGATCAATCTCGCGACGGTCATGGCCCTGGGCGCCGCCTGTGAGCGGACGCGAGATGTCCGTGCAGTCCACGTGATGGTGGATCCGGACCACCCGTCGACAGTGCCGGAACGCTGGGCACGGCAGTTCCCGAACATCCGCCTGGTAGTCATCGATTCGCCGTACCGGACAGTGGCCGACCCGATCGCCAACTACGTTGAGGAACTCGCGCACACGGCGCCATACGAAGTGCAGGTGCTCCTGCCGGTGCTCGAAGTCCAGCACCGGTACGAACGGCCGCTGGTAAACCAGAGTCTGAAGCGGCTGAGAGGAATGCTTGCGGGCCACCGCCACGTCCAGGTGACCCTCTTTCCGTTCTATGAGGGCAGCGCCGGGCGGAGGCGCCGCCGCGCTACCGTGTAGCAGGGACTGCTACCGGGCCAGATACCGGTTCATGTCCCGCTCGCCCGTGGTAGCGTCGACGTAGCTGAACGTTCCCTCGGTTGCTTCCTTCGCCGCATCGATGAGGGCGGACATCGCCGTGCGGTAGAGCGAGGTAGCGAGGCTGATGCGCTTCACGCCGGCCTCGGCAAGCTCTTTCGCGCTGAAGCTACGGCCGGGTATGCCTTGCATGTAGTTCACCGGTTTCGAAACGGACTGGCAGACAGCCCGCACCGCGGAGAGGTCAGGAAGACCGGGCGCGAACAACACATCGGCCCCCGCGGCCTCGAACGCCTTGAGGCGGGCGATCGTGTCATCCAGGTCAGGGTTGCCGCGCAGGAAGTTCTCTGTCCGCGCGGTGAGAGTGAACTGGAAGGGCAATGCCCTCGCGGCTTCAACCGCCGCGGCGACTCGCTCCACAGCGAGGTCGAAGGCGAACAACGGCTGTTCGCGGCTGCCGGTCGCGTCTTCGATGGAACCGCCGACCAGCCCGACCGCTGCCGCTTCGCGGATGCAGTCGGCGACCCCCGCTGGGTCGTCAGCGAATCCCTTTTCCAGGTCGGCAGCGACGGGAATGTCCGTGGATTCGACGATGATGCGAGCGTTGAAGAGCGACTCTTCGCGGGAGATCTGGCCGTCCCGGCGGCCGAGCGTGCTGGCGATGGCCCCGCTCGAGGTGGCGAGCGCCTCGAAGCCCATGCCCTGCAGGATGCGCGCGGAGACTCCGTCCCAGGGGTTCGGGAAGACGAAGTAACCGGGACGCTGGTGAAGTTCTCGGAAGGCGGTAGCTTTTTCGGCCTGGGTGGACGGCATGCGAGGCTCCGTTGTCAGAAGTGGTTCCATCCTGCAGCAACCGGAACGCACTTCGCCCGATCCACATCAGGCCCGGTCCGGCGACCATTCGGCTCTCGGCGGTCGAGGCTGCGCGAGTGAAGCAAAGCGGGGGAGGCTTTCGCCTCCCCCGCTTGGTGAGTGTTCAACCGGGGCGAAGGACTACATCGCCTCGATGATGGTGCTGATGCCCATGCCGGCGCCGATGCACTGGGTGGCCAGGGCGTACTTGCCGCCGCTGCGGCGAAGTTCGTGGGCGACAGTGAGGACGAGGCGGGCGCCGGTGGCGCCGAGCGGGTGGCCAATGGCGATCGAGCCGCCGTTGACATTCACGCGGTCCAGCGGGATGCCGAGTTCTTTGCAGCTCGGGATGACCTGGGCAGCAAACGCTTCGTTGAACTCGACGCGGTCGATCTGGTCAGCGGTGATGCCGGCGTGGCGGAGCGCCTTCTTGGTTGAAGGAATAGGGCCGAGGCCCATGACCTGCGGCTTCACGCCGGCGATCCCGAAGCCCTTGATGCGGGCGAGCGGCTCAAGGCCGAGTTCGCGCGCCTTCTTCTCACTCATGATCAGAGCGGCGGTGAAGCCGTCGTTCGTCGGGCAGCTGTTGCCGGCGGTGATGCGCAGTTCCTGGCCGGTCGGGCTCACGATACCCTTGACGGCCGGGAGGGCGCCGAGGGTCTCCATGTTCGTGCCGGGGCGGATGCACTCGTCGCGGTCGAAGATGATCTTCTTGC
>CAZKZR010000300.1:0-4552 GCA_964557245.1 uncultured Anaerolineaceae bacterium
TTCCTTGTTCGCGGTGACGACGTGCTTGCCCGCTTGCAGGGCCGCCCGGATGAAGCTGCCCGCGGGCTGCTCCCCGCCGATGACCTCCACCACGATGTCGATCGCCGGATCGTTGATGACGTCGTCCACATTCGCCGTGAGGATCCCGGCCGGGAGGTCTACGGTTCGCGGCTTCGAGAGGTCCCGCACCGCTGCTTTGCGGACAATGAGCGGCGCACCTACCTGGCGCGCGAAGTAATCCCGGCGGTCGATGAGCGCCCGCGCTACTCCTCCGCCCACAACGCCGAGCCCGATGAGCCCAACGCCGATTTCGCGCCGTGCTGGGTCAGTCGCCTGCGTGGTCATTCGCCCACGTATAGTCCGAGCTATTGATGTTCCGGTCGATTTTCACCGTCGAGCGAGCGGCCTTGATCGCGTCCTGCAGCATCAAGTCACCCACCTGGGAACGCTGCGTCTCAGAGAGCGTGCCCTGCGGCTCGCGGTTCTCGATTTTGAACACCCACCAGTTGGTTTCCACCTGCACCGGGCCAAAAATCTCGTCGCCGGCCGGTTTGCCCTCGATTGCTGTGCGAACGTTGTCCGGAAGGAGCCGCGGCGGCTCGGGGTCCATCACGCCGTCCTTCTGGCGCGATGCGAGGTCTGACGACTGCGTCTGGGCGATAGAGCCGAAGTCCGCATTCGTCTTCGCGAGAGCGAGCACCGTATCGGCAAGTTCTTTGCTTCCGCTGACCACGGTCCTGAGCGTCACGAGCTCGCTCTTTTCGCCGAGTTCGTCCTGGTATGCCTTACTCAGCTTCTGCTGATAGACCTGCGCTTCGGTGTAACGGCGATACGCCGAATCGCTCATCTTCACGGAGCGCAGGCGCTGCCGGTAGAGCGTATCGAACGAACTATCCGCGCCGCCGACGGGCACGCCGAGTTGGTCGGCGATCTCCGCCGTGATTTCCTCGTCAGAAACGGTGATGCCCTTACTCTGCGCGACCGACTTGGCGATGGCCTCGTTCTCGAGCGAGGTCAGCACCGTTTGTTGCAGCAGGCTGATGTTCGTCCCGCTGCCAGATTGCTGGGTGGCGGCGAGGAAAATCCGGTCGGCGTAATAGGAAAGCGAGTACTTCTCGCCGGCGACTGTGAGGATAGTCTTGTTGGGGTGGCGAACCTGGGAATCGTAGATTCGCCAGGCGAACGCTCCCGCGAGGGCGACGATCAGCGCAATACCGGCGACGATGACCGCCAGGCGTTGCTGATGCTCGCCGAAGCGGGCCGCTGGTTTCGCGGGCCGTGGTCCCCGGGCGCGGGGAAGGCCGGTGGTTCGATCACGACGGGCCATTGCTCTCCTCAGCGGGGCACGGAAGCGAACCCCGGCACAAGCTTAACCGCGGGTAGGGAAGACCCCGGTCTGGCGGACGTGCGAAAGCGTATACGGCAACAGCGCCAGGTGGCGGGCCCGCTTAATAGCGGTGCAGACCAACCGCTGGTGCTTCAAGCACGTGCCGGTCTTGCGGCGCGGCTCGATCTTGCCGCGGTCGCTGATGTACATGCGCAGGCGGCCGATGTCCTTGTAATCCGCGCCGTCCATGTGGTCCACGCAAAAGCGGCAAACCTTGCGGCGGCCACCGTAGCGGGGGCGCTGCGGGCGCGCGGGGCGGTCGCCGCCTTCGCTGCGTTCCGGTCGTTCTGCTCGTTCTTCTGAAGCCATGATTCTGTATTCCTTCCCGATGGGTTTGTCCTTCCGTGGAAGGACCGGGGATGTGAAACGGCCGTGGCCGCCGGTGTGTCTTGTTATTCGAAGGGCAGGTCGTCTGGGTCCATGTCGCCGCCGCGGCTGTAACCGCCGCCACCAGACTGGCGAGCCGGGCGTGATGGAGCTCCGTTGCCCCAGTCGTCCCCGCCGCCGCCGCGGGACTGACCACCACCCTCGCCGCCGCCATCGCGTGAACCGAGCAATTGCACGGTCTGCGCGACGACCTCCGTCATGTAGTGCTTTTGGCCCTGGTCATCGTCCCAGCTGCGAGTTTGCAGCCGGCCTTCGATGTAGAGCGACTTGCCCTTGGTGATGTACTGGGAAACGCGCTCGGCGGTGTCTCCCCAGATGAGGATGTTGAACCACTCCGTCTGGTCTTCCCACTCATTGGTGGTTTGATTTCGACGGCGATTGTTGACAGCCAGCGAGAACTTGCACTGGGGGGTCCCAGTGGCCATGTAGCGCAGCTCGGCATCCTTGCCGGCGTTACCAATGAGCATGACTTTGTTCAGGCTGGCCATGGCGTGACTTCCTTACTCTTCTGCGGCTTCGGTAGCGGGAGCTTCGGCTGGCTCCGGCGCCGGATCAACCTGCGCCTTTGCCGTCTCCACAGCTGCGTCGATTGGCTCGGCGGCGGCGGGCGCTTCGGCGGCCGGGGCCGGGGCCGGGGTCTCGGCTGCTGCCGGTGCTGCCTCCGCGGGTGCGGTCGCAGCGGCGTCAGTCGCGGCAGGCCGGGGCTCGCGCGGCTCACGCGGCGGTGGCGGCACCGGAAGCTCATCGGCACGGACTACAAGGTGCCGGTAGACCTTCTCGTCGATTTTCAGGGCGGCCTCGAGCGGGGCGACGCTGTTCGGTTCGAGCTCCACTCGGGTCACGACGTAATCGCCATCCAGGGCGCGGCCGATGGGGTACGCCATCCGGCGCCGTCCCCAATGGTCGACCTTGAGCATCTTTCCGCCTCGTCCCTCTACCAGGGTGGTGAGGCGCTGCGGGCCGGCGTCTGGGCCTCCCGCTTCGGCGACGGCGAGGTCATAGACCACCGTCAGTTCGTATTCCCTCATTGATCCTCAGGCCGGGCGATGGGTTTGCCCTCCATGAAGGAGGGCCGGACTCCCGGCACGAACGACGAAGGTATCACGCGATGCTGTTCGGCTCAATCGACGTCCGGCCCGTGGGCGAACGGAGTCGATTCCCATACGAGACAATGCGAAGGATGTCCGAAGCCCCGCCAATCGCGAGAGACGTGCCGCTCTTGCAGCTGCTCGAACAGATCCGAGCGGGGGAAATCCAGGCGCCGACGTTTCAGCGGCCTGTAGTCCTGCGCGAGGAATGGGTAATCACCCTCCTCGCGAGCGTGAGCCTCGGCTATCCGATCGGCGCGGTGATGCTGTTAGAGCCGGACTTCGCGGCGTACGCAATCGAGACGCGCCCCATCCACGGTGCGCCGCCCGCAGCGAACGGTGCTAGGCGCCTGCTTGTCGATGGGCAGCATCGTTTGGCCGCGCTCTACCAGGCGTTCACATCCGTGGAAGTCCCGGTGATCGAGGAGTCCGGTCGCGAGGTCGGCGGGAGCTTCACCCTCAACGTGTCCCTGGCGCTCGATCCAGCCGTTGACCGTGACCACGCAATCCGGTCGTGGCGGCCGGGAACGGCGCCCGCAGAGGAATTCCCGTTCTCACTCCTGACCATGCCGGAATCGCGTAGGGACGAGTGGCGCGCGCGAGTCGCTGGGCTCCCGATCGAGCAATTCGAAGAAGCAGTCCTGCCACGCATTTCGGACTACCGCGTCCCGGTCATCCATCTCGGCCCGGAGTGGACTCGCTGGACTATCCGGGTCCGGGGCGGAGCCGAAGGCCCGCTCCTGAGCGACGCCCTGCGCCGTCAGTAACGCCGCTCCGGCGAACGCTAGGCGTTCGCGGCGTCGGTTATTCCCGGGACGGGGAATGCGCGCGCGAACTCCGCGACTTCTGCGTTGACCTTCTCGCGGACGCCGTCGCCGTCCGGATCCTTCAAAACGCGGCAGATCCATTGGCCGACGCGGCGCATCTCGGCTTCCTTCATCCCGCGAGAGGTCAGCGCCGGCGTCCCCATGCGCAGGCCGCTCGTGATGTACGCCGAGCGCTGGTCGTAGGGAATGGTGTTCCGGTTCGTGATGATCCCAGCGCCCTGCAGCGCGTTTTGGGCCTTCAGCCCGCTGATATCTACGGAGTTGCAGTCCAGCAGGAGCAGGTGGTTGTCCGAGCCTCCAGAAACCAGGCGGATCCCGCCTGACTGGAGTTCTTCCGCAAGCGCAGCGGCGTTGGCGACGATCTGGCGAGCGTAGGTCTTGAACTCGGGCTTCTGCGCCTCGGCGAAGGCCACCGCCTTACCGGCGATGCTGTGCAGGTGGGGACCACCCTGCGTGCCGGGGAATACGCCGCGGTCGAGCGCGTCGGCGTGTTCGAGCTTTGAAAGTGCGAGGGCGCCGCGCGGGCCGCGCAGTGTCTTGTGCGTCGTGGTGGTCACGATGTCGGCGTGCGGGAGCGGTGAGGCATGCGAGCCACCTGCGACGAGCCCGGCGATGTGGGACATGTCCACCATCAACAGCGCGCCTGACTCCCGCGCAATCTCTCCGAACGCTGCGAAATCGATCGCTCGCGGATAGGCCGTTGCACCGGCGACGATGATCTTCGGCTTCGATTCGTTGGCCAGTCGCCGAACGGCGGCCATATCGATGAATTCGCTCTCGCGGTCCACGGTGTAGGGGACGAAGTTGTAGAGCCGTCCGCTGAAGTTGACCGGCGAGCCATGGGTCAGGTGCCCGCCCTGGCT
>CAZKZR010000301.1:0-3302 GCA_964557245.1 uncultured Anaerolineaceae bacterium
CGCGTGCGACCGGGCGGATGCCGACGACAGCGTCCGAGTGATTATCGTGACCGGGCGCGGCCGCGGCTTTTGCGCCGGCGCCGACCTCTCCGGCGGGCCTTCGACGTTCGACGCGAACGCTCGCGGCCGGGCCACCGATATTTCTGAGTACCGGGACGGCGGCGGTCAGGTCACGCTGCGCTTCTTCGAACTGAAGAAGCCGATCATCGCCGCCATCAACGGCCCCGCCGTTGGCGTGGGCGTGACGATGACACTGGCGATGGACATCCGCCTCGCTTCGGAAAACGCCCGCATGGGGTTCGTCTTTTCGCGGCGCGGAATCGTCCCTGAGGCCTGCAGCTCGTGGTTCCTGCCGCGCATCGTCGGGATTTCCCAGGCGATGGAATGGGTGTCCACCGGACGGGTGTTCAACGCCCAGGAGGCGCTCGCGGGAGGCCTCGTCCGAAGCGTCCATGCACCCGATGCGCTGCTCCCGGCCGCACACGCGCTCGCCCGGGAAATCGCGGATAACACGGCGCCCGTTTCGGTCGCGCTTTGCCGCCAACTGATGTGGCGGGGGATGGTGGCCGACCACCCGATGCAAGCGCACATGGCGGATTCGCGCGGAATCCTGGTGATGGGCCAGAGTGCCGATGTGAAAGAGGGCGTCGCCTCGTTCCTCGAAAAGCGCGCTCCGCAGTTCCAGATGAGTGTTGCCAACGAGCTTCCCGACCTGTTCCCGTTCTACCAGACACCGAGCTTCGAATAGCGTCCACGGCTGCGAGTGGCCCGCTGTTCGGCTGCACCTTCTGGGGTGGCTGTTCAAACTCTGTTAACGTACGCGGGCCGCGCTATGACTCCCGCCACCAACGCCTTTCGAACTGACCCGGTACCCGCAGGCAGCGGCGGAATGCCCGGCCGATGACCCCGCGGCGCATCATCGCGATCACCTCTTCGGCCAGCTTTCTCGCTCCGCTGAACTCCAGCATGGTCGCGGTCGCATTGCCCCGTATTCGGGACGAATTTGACATCGGCGTTGGCCCCCTGACGCTGCTCGTGAGCGTGTACCTGGTTGCAGTGGCCGTCAGCCAGCCTGTCTCCGGGAAACTCGGCGATTCCCTTGGCCACCGCCGGATGATCCTCGCCGGATTGGCGGTGCTTTTCGCTTCATCGCTCGGCGCGGCCGTGGCCTGGAACTTCTGGGTGCTCGTGGTGCTTCGAGCGCTGCAGGGAGTCGCCGCGGCGATGGTCATGCCGAACGGCGTCGCATACCTCCGACGCAGCCTGGACAGCCAAACCCTCGGCCGATCGCTGGGCTACAACGGCGCCGCGATCTCCGCCGGCGCGGCGATGGGCCCGGTGTTCGGCGGGCTCGTTCTTTCGCTCGCCGGGTGGCGAGCGATGTTCCTGGTGAACGTGCCTTCGGCCGCGATCATCGCCCTCTTCGTCCTGACCCTCAGCGCCGACCGGCCGGCCGCTGCCGTCCGCGCCCGGATCGACTTCGCCTCGCTCCTGGCGCTGGCGGGAGCGTTCGCGGGGCTCGTTGCCCTGGGGAATGCGGCACGGCTGCACAATCCAGCGCTCGTCACGGGCGGGTTGTTGGCGCTCCCGGTCGCGGTGGCGGTCTACCTGTTGCTATACCGTCGAAAAGGATCGGGAGTGGTGGACCTGCGGCTGTTCAGCCGTGCCGATTACGCGTCGCCGGCGCTGACAACCGCTCTTTCGAACCTGGTGATGTACACGGCGCTGATCTTCATTCCGCTCTACCTGGATGAACTGCGGGGCACCAGCGAGGCGGCGATTGGCGTCATCCTGTTCTCGCTCAGCGTTTCTACTGTTGTGGTCTCGCCGTTTTCGGGACGGCTGTCGGATTCTCGAGGCCACCGGATACCGGCAGTCGCCGGCGCACTCGCCATCCTCGCCGGCGCGACTGGCGTCGCGTTGTGCGTGGGCCGTTTCGCGCCGTGGACGGTCGCTGTCCCGCTGGCCGGCCTCGGAGTCGGGATGGGAATGATGGGCGCGGCCCAACAGACTTCAGCCCTGCGAGCCTGGAGCACCGAGGTCGCGGGCTCGGCCTCGGGGACGCTTTCGATGATGCGCTACGTTGGCTCTGTCGGTGGAGCGGCGCTTATGGCGGCGCTCGTCGGCTCCGCGCCCACAGTCTCCGAGGTACGCCTGCTCGCCTGGGTGCTGGCGGCGTTCGCAGTGGCAAACGTGGCGGTGGCGGCAATGGTCGGGGGAAGGCGCCAAATAGCACCAGAATCGCAACCGGCCAGTTCCCGCGCCACTGCATGAGCGGTTACAAACGGGGCGTACCATCGTCATGTGTTCGATTCCGTTGACGCCGTCGCAGCGGGCCTGAAAGGCCAGGGCTACATCACCGGCCGGGATGTCGCGACCCAGGTCTACCTGGCAGCGCGGTTGGGAAAGCCGCTGCTGGTGGAGGGTCCCTCCGGCTCAGGAAGAGCCGCCCTGGCAAGGGCGGTGGCTGCGGCCTCAGGCATGCAGTGCGAAGTTGTGCGCTGCCACGCCGGCATCGATGTAGATGGCACTACTTACACGTGGGACCTCGACCGGCAGGCTCTGCATGTGCGCGAAGCCCAGGAAGTGGGCCGGTCCGCGGAACGCGCGCGAACGGAGGCTTTCTCCGCCCAGTTTCTCCGTCCGGGGCCGATCCTGCGGGCATTTCAGCATCCGGAACGAGCCTTACTGGTGTTCACGGAATTGGAGCAGGCGCCCGCAGGGTTCCAAGTCTGGCTGAGCACCGTCCTTGAAGGGTCGAGCCTGGACGTCCCACCTCTGGGTGATGTTCGGGCCGCACATCCGCCATTAGTGATATGCACGACGAACCGCGGCGACACGATCGAACCTGCGTTCCTTCACCGCTGCATCGCCGTCTCATTGGCGTTTCCTTCGTTTGAAGGCGAAGTTGAGATCCTCCTGCGACATGTCCCGGGCCTTGCGCGGCCGCTGGCGGCGCAAGTCGCGAACTTCCTCGGCGCGCTACGGCAGCAACCACTACAGCTTCGGCCGGGGCTCGGGGAGAGCCTGGACTGGGCCCGTGCGCTGGTGGCGCTTCGCGCGAGCGGCCTCAACCGTGAGATCGTCGATCAAACGCTTGGGTGCTTTCTGAAGGATCCGCGGGACATCGAGGCGTTCCGGACACGGAAAGTGAGCGCCTCGCTGGGGAACTCGATCAACCGCGTCGGTTAATCAGTGTTCGTGCGCGGTTCTTTGCCGAGTTTCCGGATCAGGGATTCGAACACCGGGTAATCCTGTGCCCCGACAACCGCCCACTTCTCTTCGAACACGAAAGTCGGGAC
>CAZKZR010000301.1:3402-4545 GCA_964557245.1 uncultured Anaerolineaceae bacterium
TCATCGGGCCGGGTCTGCGGCTTTCTCGGTTTGCCTTCAGGCGGCGTGGTGGGGTCCAGCAAGTACGGAGCCCAGCGCACTTCGACGTCGTACTCGCGTTGCAGGCGTTCGACCTCCACGAGGCCGATGTAGCACCACGGTCAGACGAAGTCGGAGATAACGAGAAGCGAGACCGGCCCCTCAACGGGTTCGATGGTTGTCACTCACCCAGTATATCCCTCGCGAGTGGCCCGTCTCGCGCCGCTCTCAGCCAGCTACACTCAAGCGATGCCCGAATACCGTTTCGTCCAGGTCGATGTCTTCACTTCTGTGCCTTTCGGTGGCAACCAGCTCGCGGTCTTCACCGATGCTCGCGGGCTGGGCGACGCCCAGATGCAGGCCATCGCGCGCGAGATGAACTTCTCCGAGAGCACGTTCGTTTTCCCACCCGAGGACCCGGCCCACGACGCCCGCGTGCGAATTTTCACGCCGGGGCAGGAGCTCCCAATGGCCGGCCATCCAACGGTGGGCACGGCCTGGGTGCTGGGCAGCGAGCGCGCGAAGAGCAGCCTGGTGTTCGAACTCGGCGTCGGGCCGACGCCGGTGACGGTGAAGCCCGCGCATGCATTCCAGGGGGCCGCGACGATGCAGCAGCGGGTGCCGGAGTTCTGGGAAGCGAAGGCCTCCCGGGCTGAAGCAGCGGCACTGGTCTCGCTGGATGAGTCGGCCCTGCACCCCTCGCTGCCGATCCTCAATGGCGGCGCGGGAGTCGACTACCTGTATGTCCCGCTGCGCAGCCGCGCAGACCTCGCCGCCGCGCGGCCGGATGCGGCAGCGATGGACGCGTACTTCGGCGAGGCCTTCCACCGCGCGGTTTATGTCTTCTGCCCGGAAGGCGATTCAACGAGTGATGTGCGCGGGCGGATGTTCTTTCTGGTGAACGGCGCGCCACTGGAGGACCCCGCCACGGGCAGCGCGGCCGGCCCGCTCGGCGGTTACCTGGTGAATCATGGCGTGTGCCCGCCCGGCTCGATCCGGCTGCAGCAGGGATACGAGATGGGCCGCCCGAGCGACATCGTGATCACCGTCGGTGGCGCGCCCGGTGCGCTTGAGTCCGTTACCGTCGGCGGTGGAGTCGTGAAGGTGGCTGAGGGGCGGTTGTGG
>CAZKZR010000302.1:0-4544 GCA_964557245.1 uncultured Anaerolineaceae bacterium
GCCGCGTCCGCATTTCGTTTTCGCTTCGCGGGCGGGAGGCGAGCAAACGAAGCGCCGCTTCGTGCGCGTTTACTCGCCGCTCCGCCCGGTCCAACTGTTGCAGCGCCTCGGCCGATGCCTCCTGGCCCTCGATCACGCCGCAACGCTGGCAAGCCTCATCGCTGAACAAGAACTCTCGGCCGTCGGAGAGCACGAGCAGTCGCTGCCGCCCGCGCGCCACGTTGCGAATCTCGATGATCGTCGGACTGGGAGGTTCGTCCATATCCTGCTAGTGGGCCGCGACTGGCTCCGGCGCTGATTTTCCCGGAGTACCGCCCGGAAGGCCAGCCTCTCGTCGAATATCGCCTTCGATTGTGCCGGCCAGTTCCGGATTGTCGTCCAGGAACTGCTTGGAATTCTCCCGCCCCTGGCCGATACGCATATCGCCGAAGCTGTAGAACGCACCACTCTTCGTGAGCACGTTGTACTCCACTCCCAGGTCGACAATGTCGCCCGAGCGGCTAATTCCCCGGGGCGTCTGGAACATGATGTCGAATTCGGCTTGCCGGAACGGCGCGGCGACCTTGTTCTTGACGATCTTCGCCTTCACCCGCCGTCCAACGACGTCCGTACCACGCTTAATCGATTCGACCGGCCGGATATCAATACGCACCGACGAATAGAACTTGAGCGCGCGGCCACCGGGTGTAACTTCCGGGTTCCCGAAGACGATTCCCACCTTCTCGCGCAGCTGGTTGATGAAGATGACTGACGTGCTCGTGCGCGAAATCGTCGCTGTCAGCTTGCGCAGCGCCTGCGACATCAACCGAGCCTGCAGGCCGACGTGCGCATCGCCCATGTCGCCTTCGATTTCAGCGCGAGGGACCAGCGCCGCCACCGAGTCCACGACGATCACGTCCACCGCGTTCGACCGCACCAGCGCTTCGCAAATCTCCAGCGCCTGCTCGCCGGTGTCCGGCTGGCTCACCAGCAGATCCTCGAGCTTGATCCCGAGGTCACGGGCGTAAGCCGGGTCCATCGCATGCTCAACATCGATGTATGCCGCGGTCCCACCGAGCTTCTGCGCCTCGGCCATGATGTGCTGCGCCAGCGTGCTCTTACCCGCCGATTCGGGCCCGAAAATCTCCGTCACGCGGCCCCGCGGGATGCCGCCCACGCCAAGCGCGATGTCCAGCGCCAGCGAACCCGTGGAAATCACATCGATCGGCGCTGCGTCACCCTCGCCGAGTTTGATAACGGCCCCACGGCCGAATTGCTTCTCAATCTGAGAGAGAGCCAGGTCCAGTGCGCGCGCGCGATCGGTGTCAGCCATTCGTTCACCCGTTCCTGATAAATTCGGGAAGCCGGCAGCGAGCTCAGCGCCTCCCGTCGAGCGGATAATAGCGAGTGGAAAACAAATGTTCTAGTCCCCTCGCTAACCACCCGCCGTGGGCAGTGTCTTTCCCCAAGTCGACAATTCGTGTCGCATTCTCGGGAGAGGTACATTTCGGCCATGCGCCTCACCCTCCGCGTCACCCCTCGAGCCAGCCGCAACGCCGTCGCCGGCTGGGACGCCGAGGGTCGCCTCCTGGTCCGCGTCACCGCCGCCCCCACGGACGGCGAAGCCAACGCAGCGGTCGCCAAACTGCTCTCCTCCGCCCTGGACCTGCCCTCCCGCGACGTCACCCTCGTCTCGGGCGCTTCCTCCCGCGTCAAAGTCTTCGAAATCCCCCTTGAACGTGCCGAACTCCTCGCCCGCATCGCCGCCGCACAGCCGTAACCGCGGCGGGTGATACGCTGGCCCCACGCGGCGCGCTCGCCAGGCGCGCCGACATCTGTCTGAAGGACCCGAAACACAGTGCCCGCTAAAGACCTTGAAACCATCGTGTCGCTAGCCAAGCGGCGGGGGTTTGTCTTCCCTGCCGCCGAAATCTACGGCGGCTTCGCCAACACCTACGACTACGGCCCACTCGGCGTCGAGCTCAAGCGGAACATCCGCGAAGCCTGGTGGCGGTCCATGGTGCGCGAACGAGACGACGTCGTCGGTCTCGATGCGGCGCTTATTACCAACCCCCGCGTCTGGGTCGCATCAGGCCACGTTGCCAACTTCACCGACCCCCTCGCCGACTGCAAGAAGTGCAAGATGCGCTGGCGGGTGGACCACATCGCCGAAGGCCAGTACGGCGAGCCCAAGCGCAATGCCGCCGGCGAACTCCTCTGCCCCAACGATGGCGGCGAGCTCACCGAGCCGCGCATGTTCAACCTCATGTTCAAGACCCAGGTCGGCACCATCGCCGACGACGAAAACGTCGCCTACCTGCCGCCCGAAACCGCCCAGGGGATCTTCATCAACTTCGAAAACGTGGTCGGCTCCATGCGCCGCAAGCTGCCGTTCGGCATCGCCCAGACTCGCGTCAGCTTCCGCAACGAGATCACCCCCGGCAAATTCATCTTCCGTACACTCGAATTCGAGCAGATGGAGATGGAATACTTCTGCTTCCCGCCGAAGGACCGCTCCAACCCCGAGGAATACCTCGCGCTCCACCGCGAATGGATCGACTACCGCCTCGCCTGGTACCGCGACACCATTGGAATCGACGAATCGCGCCTCCGCATCCGCTACCACGACAAGGAAGAGCTCTCGCACTACAGCGCCGGCACGGCCGACGTCGAATACCTTTTCCCGTGGGGCTGGGGCGAACTCGAAGGCATCGCCGCCCGCACGGACTTCGACCTCAACGCCCATGGCAACGAAAGCGGCCACCCGCTGACCTACTTCGATGAGGACACAAAGCAGCACATCGTCCCATGGGTGATCGAACCCGCCGCCGGCCTCACCCGCACGCTCGCGGTGACCATGCTCGAAGCCTACGACGAAGAAGTCGACGAAAAAGGCGAAACCCGGGTCGTCCTGCGCTTCAAGCCCCGTATCGCGCCCATCAAGGTCGCCGTGCTTCCCCTCTCGAAGAATGAAGCCCTGCGCCCAACGGCTCGCCGGGTCTTCGAGCTGATCCGCCCGCAGTTCATGGCCCAGTACGATGAGACCCAGTCCATCGGCCGCCGCTACCGCCGCCAGGACGAAATCGGCACCCCGCTCTGCGTCACGGTGGACTTCCAGACCGTCGGCGAAAACGGCCAGCCCGGGGACGACGCTGTCACCATCCGAGACCGCGACTCCCAGGAGCAAATCCGCGTCCCCATCGCGAACCTGCTGGACGTGCTCCGAGAGCGGCTTCCGGGCTGCTGATGACCAAATTGCCCCGTGCTCGGTATCGACGCGCCTGTGACGGGCGACTGCTTCGCGGCCGTCGCGGTAAGCCGGCACCCGAAGGACAACGACCGGCCGGCAATTCGCGCGGTGAAGGTCTGGCGTCCGTCTGACTTTCCGGGTGGACGAGTGGACTTCCTCGCCGTGGAGCGCTGGATCGAGGTGCTCTGCAAAGGGGAGTGTGCTGGGGGTCACGTCTACAGCGAACGCTCCCAGAGCTGTCCCTACTGCATGCACGGTGCGCGCAGAGGCGGCTATAACGTCGTCCAGGTCGTGTATGCCCCGTACCAGATGGAAGCGACCGCGCAGAGGCTACGGCGTAACGGTCTCGGCTGGATCAAGGAATGCGACCGGACGAACTCGCGCTGGATCTGCGACTCCGACTTCCACAAGTATGTGCTCACCGGGCGGCTCGCTCACGATGGAAGCCCGCTCCTCCGCGAGCACGTCCTCAATGCCCGCGCGAAGCTGCAGAGGGACGAAGACTCGCGGATGCGGATGGTGAAGAAGGCGCCGAACCGGAAGATCGATGCGGCCGTCGCGGCGGCTATGGCAGTGGAACGAGTGATGTACCTGAACCTGTGAGGGAGCAAAGTTACCCGGGCTAAGCGGTCAAGTGCCCATTGTCGTCACAGGTGTAGTTGATGACCGGACGTTGAGCTGGGGCAGACGCCGCGCACTGGGCGGTTCGGACAGCGGTCGCATTCGTCTCGTTCCTTGCCGCCGAAAGTCGCGTGCCAGACCGCTTCGCACAGTTCCACGCCCGGCTCGCCGTATAAGCCTTATAGATCGGACACACGAACCTCCGTTCGTGTGCGGACGAAGCGCGAATCGGAGGGAGACGGTGAGAGGTTCTCACTGAGGCTCCTCGGCCGGGCCCCTACTTGGCGCGTCAACTTTGGACCCAGGCGACGATCGCGAGGGCGCCGAGAAGCACCAAGAACAGCAGTCCGTAAAACTCCTGAGTGTTGTTCGGATTCTTCACCCTTTCAGCCGCCCGGACGAGGCCAACTGCCTTCAGGCTGCGGTGGATCGCGGCCCGCGCTAGCAGGCCCATGACCACAATGCCAACAATGACGGCAGCGTTCAGGCTCATTCCGTTTTCTCGCGTGCGGCTCGAGCCTCCGTCGGTGCGGTCCGAGGAGTACAGAATCCACCTACGATGGCGCTCTTGATTATCGACTTGGCTAAGTTCCCAAACCCCGGGCCAGGCGTCAGACAGGAGAGAACGCTGTAGCTTCCGCAGACGGCCGAGCCGAGAGGATCGTCTTCCATCTGTTGCGCGTTGAGGAGGATG
>CAZKZR010000303.1:0-4512 GCA_964557245.1 uncultured Anaerolineaceae bacterium
TTCCGTCACGCGGTGCAGCATCTGGTAGAGCGGGCTGGACTGGTCAATCGGAAACCAGCTCAACAAGGAACGGGCGATAACGGCCCACATCATGATGTTGAGGAAGGTAAGGGTCAGTTGGGCAACGTAGGGGTTAATGGTCGCATCTCCGGGGCGGCAACCGTGGTGCAAGCATGATACCAGACCCTCGCGCCGGGACCTGGAACGTTCGCTTTACCTGCCGGCCGCGATCTGGACAACGGTGATCATGACATACAGGACCACGATCACGATCATGCCTGAAAAATCGATCATCAGGCCGCGCGGCAGCAGGTTGCGAATCGGCGCCAGCAACGGCTCGGTAATGGTTTCCAGGAGCCGGGCGAACTCGTTGTCCCGGGAAATCGGAAACCAGGAGAACAGTGAGCGCACGATCACCGCGATGATCAGCGCATAGAGGACGATGGTGAAAAGCAGCGCGACCTGGTCGTTCACGCCTTCCCCAATTCGATAGCGCGCTGATGGGCGGCACGCACGCATTCGATGACGGTCGCGCGGAAAGCGCCTTTCTCGAGTTCCAGCAGGCCGGCAGCGGTCGTGCCCGCCGGCGAGGTCACCTGCGCGCGGAGGTCTGCCGGGCTCTTGCCGCTTTCGAGCGCGTATTGGGCAGACCCGAGCACGGTCTGGAGCACCATCTCCTCGGCGGCCGCGCGTGGCAGCCCCGCTGCAACCGCGCCTTCCACCAGGGCTTCGATGAACATGAACACATACGCGGGGCCGCTTCCGCTCACCGCCGTTGCCATGTCCAGCTTCTTTTCGTCGTCGAAGAACGCCTGGCGCCCGATAGCGCTAAGCAGCTTCGCCACGAACTCGCGCTGCTCGGGTGTGACTTCCGGGGTGGCACACCAGGCGCTCATGCCGGCCTTCACAGCGGCCGGGGTGTTCGGCATCACCCGGACCACGGCGCGGTGGTGGAAGTGCTCCTGGAGCGCTCCAATCGTGGTGCCTGCCATTATCGAAACTAAGAGCGCTCCCGCCTTGAGTGATCCCTTGACGCCGCCCATCTCCTGAGGTTTCACCGAGACCAGCACGACATCGGCGCCGGCCACGGCTTCGTAAGAATCAGACACGGCGACCGAGTGCGCCTGTGCCAGGTGCGCTCGGCGCGCCGCCATCTTCTCGACGACCGAAACGGAAGCCGGGTCGAACACGCGCTCATCGAGCGCGGCGCCCAGGATGGCCTCGCCCATTACTCCCCCGCCGATGATGCAGACCTTCAACTTCGCTCTCCAAAAATCGCGCGGCCGACCCGGACGTGGGTCGCGCCCTCTTCGATCGCTACTTCGTAATCGTTCGTCATGCCCATCGAGAGATCTCTGAGGCCGTTGGCTCGCGCGAGTTCCCCCAGCGCGCGAAATACCGGCCTCGTCTGCTCCACATCGTCCACATGAGGCGCAACAGTCATCAGTCCCCGAACCGTGAGGTTCGGCAGGTTCCCGGCCACGGTCAATAACCCTCCAACTTCGGCGGGCGCAATTCCGAACTTCGTCGGTTCGCCGGAAACGTTCACTTCAAGCATCAGTGGGACAGGGGTGCTGGCGGCAGCCGAAATCGCTCGCAAGAGCCGCTCCGAATCGACCGAGTGGAGTATACCAAAGGCGCCCAACGCGGCCCGGACCTTGTTCGTCTGCAAGTGCCCGATGAGGTGCCATTGAATCCCGGGTGCGGTCACCTCGGCGGCCTTGCTGACGCCTTCCCGGACGCGGTTCTCCCCGAAGTCTCGCAAGCCGGTCGCTGCCGCCGCATCGACGGCGGAAGCGGGCCATGTCTTGCTTACAGCGATCAGCGTGACGTCGGCCGCGGACCGGCCCGACCGCTGCGCGGCCGCGGCGATCTTCGCGCGCACGACCTCAACGCGGGCTGCGATGCTCTCGTTCGAGGCGTCGGTCACAGGATTTCGGGTGGGTGTTTAGCTTCCCAGATTCCCCGGGCGACCACCGCGCCCACGATGAGCGCGAGAAATGCCAACCCAAGCCAGCCGCTAACGGTGAAGGCGTAGATCAGCAGGATCAGACCGAAGATTGCGCCGAACAGCAGGCCAAGGGGGAGCGCCAGCGTCTTGAAGACAACGAGAATGATCGTGATCGTCTCGCGCCAGGACCCCTCCGGTGAATCCTTCTTCGGCGGCTCGCCTGAGCCGTAGTAGAAACCCATGCGTCCAGTGTACCCCTGTCGCGGAAATCTTCGTTTATCCCGGTTCGCCGGCCGCGTCGAACGACCAGAGGTCGATGTTCGGCGTCGGCAGGTCGTAGGTCGCCAGTATCGACGTGATATTGGTTCGGTGCTCCACGCCGTGGTGGTAGGCCTGGAACAGCGGGACGTACGCCGGGAAGTCGAAAGGCTCGCCGCGGAACGTGCCGGTGAGGCGCTCGCCCTCCTGCACGTTCGAAGCGATGGCGATCAGCTTCGACGCGTTGGCTTCGGCCATTGCGCGCAGCTCGCTGAGGGAAGGCGAAGGCGCAGGTCCCCCAGCCCCGTCGGCCTGCCGCCCTTCAAGCGCATCGATGAAGCGGCTTTCGTTGTACAACAGGTGCGTCAGCGTCTCGGCAATTGTGCCGAAGCCGCCGGGAGCCCGGCGCTGAAGGTCTTCCGCGGGGCGTCCCGCGAGGTGGTCGATGAGCGTGAGGTTGGCCCATTTGTGATGGCGGTAGAGATGCGGCAGCGTAGTCATGCTTCCAGTATGGCCGCAGGCCGCCACCCGCCGACTCCGTCCTAAGCACGAAAAAAGCGCCCGGTTCGGGCGCTTTTCCGTTTGGCTTCAGCTGAGCGCTAAGCCAGGGCGGCCTTGGCCTGCCCCGCGAGCAGTTCGAACGCGTCCGGCCGGGTCACGGCGAGGTCGGCGAGCTGCTTGCGGTCCAGTTCCACCCCGGCGACCTTGAGCCCGTGGATGAGCCGGCTGTAGGTGAGGCCGTGCAGCCGGGCGGCGGCGTTGATGCGCATGATCCAGAGTTCCCGGAAGTCGCCCTTCTTATCGCGGCGGTCCACCCAGTTATAGCGAAGCGCGTGGAGCATGCTCTCGTTCGCCCGCTTGATCAGGCGATGGCGCTGACCGGCGTGGCCCTTGGTAAGGCCCAGGATCTTCTTGTGACGGCGATGCGAAGTAACGCCACGCTTAACTCGGCTCATTGCTGGTTCTCCTCGGTGCCCGGGCCTATTGGCCCGAGAGCAGGCGCTTGATGGTCGGCGCGTGGGTGGGCGCTACTTCGACCGTCCGCCCGAACTTCACCGTCACGGGCTGGCGCTTCTTGCGGCGGAAGTTGTTTCGGCTTCCGTACATTCTCACTATCTTGCCGCCGCCGGTTACGCGGAAGCGGCTGGCAGCGCCCTTGTGAGTCTTGAGCTTCGGCAATTCAGTCTCCTGCTTCGTCGTCGTCGTCTTCATCAACGGCGGCGTCGTCGTCTTCGTACTCGTCGTCGTCAACCACTGGCGCGGCTTCCGCTGCGGCAGTAATTGCTTCGTCTTCCTCTTCGTCTTCCACCGGCGCCTGTCCGGCTTCGGCGGCGGCAGCCGCGGCGCGAGCCTTGGCAGCCATTTTCTTCTTGTCGGGCGCAAGGATGATGGTCATGTGACGCCCTTCGAGCATTGCGTCCTTTTCGAGCGACGCAATGTCATCGAGCCTCGACTGGACCCGGTCAAGCAACGCCTTGCCGATCTGCGGGTGCGTGATTTCGCGCCCACGGAACATGACGGTGACTTTGACCTTGTCTCCCTGCTTCAGCAGTTTCGCAGCTGTCCGCGTCTTGAAGTCCACATCGTGTTCATCAATCTTCGGCTTCATCCGCACTTCGCGAAGCTGGACGTTCTGCTGGTGCTTCTTGGCTTCCCGTTCCTTCTTCGCCTGCTCGTACTTGTAACGTCCGAAGTCCATGAGACGTGCGACCGGCGGGCTCGCCTGTGCGGCAACCTCCACCAGGTCCACTTCGCGCTCGCGCGCCATCTGCAATGCTTCTGCCGTCCGTACGACGCCGATCTGGCGCCCCTCTTCATCGATAAGGCGCACTTCCGGAACCCGGATCCGTTCATTGATCCGTGGCTCGGGCGGTGCCGGCTTCGGTGGTACCTTCGATCGCTTCCTCAAACTGCTCCCCGGGCAAAGATAGACAGCTTCGAATAATAGCAGCCGCCATACATCCTGTATATACGCACACCACCGCTGGCCCCTACCATGAGCGCGATGCAACCCGTTACCACCGCCGTCATCCTGGCCGCAGGGCTGGGCACCCGCATGCTGCCCGCCACGAAATCCGTGCCGAAAGAGATGCTCCCCATCGTCGACCGGCCCCTCGTGCAGTACTGCGTCGAAGAAGCCATCGAAGCCGGCATCACGCGCATCGTCTTCGTCATCGCCAAAGGCAAAGAGGCGATCAGGGAGCACTTCCAGGCGGGCGCCCGTGTTGAACTGGCGCTGCGCGAGATGGGGAATGTGCAGATGGCCGAGGAGCTCGCCCGCATCGGCGCCGCTGCCGCCTTCG
>CAZKZR010000304.1:0-4502 GCA_964557245.1 uncultured Anaerolineaceae bacterium
CGGGCGATCGAACCGTTCGAACCGAGGTCGCCCGGGGTGTAGATGATCTCGGACACCTAATCATTAAAAAAAAAAGTGCGTTCTTCGCTGACGCTTTCGGGCATGACGCAGACGACGTTGTAGCCCTTCACCTTCCCGATCATCGCCAGGCCGATGCCGGTGTTGCCGGACGTAGGCTCGAGGATGGTGGCGCCGGGCTTTAGTTCACCCGAACGCTCTCCGGCTTCGATCATGTACTTCGCGATGCGGTCCTTCACGGAGCCGGTGGGGTTCTGGCCTTCGAGCTTGGCGTAAATGTGGACGTCTGGACGTGGCGCGAACGAGCGCAATTCAACGATCGGCGTGTTGCCGATCATCTCAATGACGGAGCGGTAGAGCGTCAATTGGCAACTCCCTGGGGCAGACAGACCACTTCCCAAAGGTGGCGGTCCGGGTCAGCGAAGTACCCGGCGTAACCACCATAGAAGGTCTTCTGAGGTGGCTTGACGATGGTGGCGCCGGCCTTCGCTGCCTCGGCTAAGAGTGCGTCGACTTCCTTTTCGGACGTCACATTGTGGCCGAGCGTGAAATCGGTCGGGCTTGCCAAGGTGGCGGCCAGCCCGCTGTCATGCGCGATACTCGTCCGGGGCCAGAGTGCCAGGCGTAAGCCGGGTTGAAAATCGAAGAAAACCACGGCGCCGTGTTCGAATTCTGTCCCAACAATCCCTTCAGTTGGGAAGCCCAGACCATCGCGGTAGAACCGAAGCGATCGCTCAAGGTCATCGACGCCGATGGTGAGGACCGTCAATTTAGGTTCCACGAATCAGCCCTCGGGACTAGCCGCCGGCCAGGGCGGGAAGCACATCGAGGGTATCGCCGGCCTTCACGGCCGTATCGACGCCGCCGGTGTAACGGATGTCTTCATCGTTGAGGTAGATGTTGACGAAGCGGTGAAGCTTGCCATCCGGTCCATAGACCTGGGCTTTGAAGCCAGGGTACTTGGCATCGATGTCTTCGAAGACCTGGGCGACGTTGGCGCCGCTGGCCGCGACAGTCTTTTGACCTCCGGTCACTTTCTGGAGCACGGCCGTGACGCGGACGTTGATGGTTGGGGTGGCAGTGGTCATTTGGCTCGTTCTCCGTAGCTGAAAGTCGAAAATTCTCGTGGGATTGGCCACCCGCGCGCTGCCGCGCGCGGTTCAGATTGGCCGTGACGCGGGTTAGCCGCCGTTCGGGTCGTCGCGGTGGGGGATGGGCGCACCGCAGAACTGTTCGTAGTCGATCAGTTCGCTGATCGTCGGGTTTTCGCCGCAGAGCGGGCATTCCGGATCCCGGCGAACTTTGACGATGCGGAATTCGAGCGAGAGTGCATCGTAGAGCAGAAGCCGGTTGACCAGGGGTTCGCCGACCTCGAGGACGAGCTTGAGGACTTCGGTCGCCTGAATGCTGCCGATCGTGGCGCACATCGCGCCGAGCACGCCGGCTTCAGCGCAGCTGGGTACGAGGCCTGGAGGCGGCGGCGCCGGGTAGAGGCAGCGGTAGCAGCCCTTGCCGGGGAGGTAGGTGGTGGCCTGGCCGTCGAACATCAAGATCGAGCCATCGACCAACGGCTTCTTCAGGAGGTAGCAGGCGTCGTTCACCAGGTAGCGCGTGGCGAAGTTGTCAGCGCCATTCACCACGATGTCGTACTGGGAAATGATCTCGAACGCGTTATCGCTCGTGATCGGCGCTTCATGCGTAACGACATCGATGTTCGGGTTATGCGCGAGGAGCGTCTCTTTCGCGGACTGAACTTTCGGCTTCCCGATGTCGTCGGTCTGGTGGAGGATCTGGCGCTGCAGGTTGGATCGGTCCACCACATCGAAGTCGACGATGCCGATGGTGCCAACGCCGGCGAGGGCGAGGTAGAGGGCGACCGGCGAACCGAGTCCGCCCGCGCCGATCATCAGTACCTTCGCTTCGATAATCTTGCGCTGACCGGCGCTTCCGACCTGGGGCATGATGAGGTGGCGGCTGTAGCGTTCGACCATTTCAGGAGTCATGGCTGTGGCGGCGCCACCGGCGAGGGCGGGGATAACCGCCACCTCGTCGCCTTCGTTGAGCCTGGTCGATTCGCCCTGGAGGTTCTCGATTTCGACCTGGTTCACATAGATGTTGATGTGGCGGGCGCGCTCGCCGGTGCTATCCACCACCTGTGCGCGGAAGCCGGGGAACTGGTGATCAAGGTCCAGGAGGAGGTCCGAAATAGTAGCGCCGCGGGCCTTCACGTTGGCGCGGTTGCCGACGAGGTGACGAAACGGCGTCGGGATATAGACGTTGACTGACATGGGGGCCTCCTTGGCGGCGATCAATCGTTGCACAATGAAACGCACTGGTGGCAAGCACCGAGCGGCGGATTGCGATGGTGTCATCTACATGTTGACGCTGAGGTAACGCTCCCCGGTATCACAGATGACGGTGACGACGGTTTTTCCGGTTCCCAGGCGCTCGGCGATTTTCTTCGCGGCGAATACATTCGCGCCGGCAGAGATGCCAGCGAGGATGCCCTCTTCGCGGGCCAGGCGCCGCGCGTAGGCGGTAGCGTCCTTGTCTTCGATGCGCAAGATTTCGTTATAGATGTCCCGGTCCAGCACGCCGGGGACGAAACTGGCGCCGATTCCCTGGATGGCGTGCATTCCGGCGCGTCCGCCGCTGAGCACGGGGGACCGGGACGGTTCCACCGCAACGATCAGCACGTTTTGGCCGAGCTCTTCGCGAAGCAGTCGCCCGACTCCGGAGATGGTGCCGCCGGTGCCTACGCCGGCGACAAAGGCGTCAATGCGGCCACCCGTGGCTTCAAGGATTTCGCGGGCGGTTGTGCGGTAATGCACTTCCGGGTTCGCGGCGTTCTCGAACTGTTGGGGCATGAAGTAATCGCTGTGCTTCTTGCACAGTTCTTGGGCTGCAAAGACGGCGCCGGTCATACCTTCGATGGCAGGGGTGAGGACGAGTTCCGCGCCGAAGCGCTCGAGGAGCCGCCGCCGTTCGACTGACATGTCGTCGGGCATCGTCAGGATGATCCTGTAGCCCTTCACCGCTGCGACGAGGGCGAGACCGATGCCGGTGTTGCCCGAGGTTGGCTCCACGATTGTGGAGTCTGGTTTCAGCCGCCCCGAGCGTTCGGCATCCTCGATCATCGCCAGCGCGATGCGGTCTTTCACGCTGCCACCCGGATTGAGGCTTTCCATTTTGCCGAGGACGGTCGCGGCCTCCTGGGGGATGAGGCGCTTAAGGCGAACGAGGGGGGTGGCCCCGATCAGGTCCAGGACAGAATCAGCGACGAGTGGCCGGGCCACGGTTGCGGTCATATAACCCACCTTCCGCTCATGGCTGTCGGTTCGCGCTCAAGGAGATCGGCGACCGAGTAGGACTGGAGAATCTCGCTCGTCGCATCGCGGATGCGCTCCCAGATTTCGCGCTGGCCGCAATGATGCGGATGGTCAGTCAACTCCGGCGCCTCATCCAGCCAGGCGACGGGGGAGAGGGTGCCTTCGAGCGCTCCGATGACATCCCGGACGCAGATCTCAGTAGGCGGACGAACCAGTTCGTGCCCGCCGGAAGGCCCGCGGACGGACCGGATGAACCCTGACTTGCGAAGGGAGGTGAGCAACTGGTCGAGGTATTGCTCCGGAATGTGCCGGCGAAGGGCGATTTCGGACGATTGCAGTGGCCCGCGGCCGTAATGGCCAGCCAATTCAATCAGCGCCCGAAGGCCGTAATCGCTTCGTGTTGAGACACGCATCTGGGTTCTGTTGGACGCCTTCCGGAGCACTCCTGATAAAGTCGAGTAACTCTGTCAACAATCCTAGGGGATCCGAACGGGGAGTAGCAAGCAGGCCAGCGAGACCTGCCGGGCGAGCGCTGTTCAAGGGTCCGAACGTTAGCCGAAGTTCGGTGGACGCTTTTCGATGATCGCCCGGGCGCCTTCGGCGGGTGCATCGCTGAAGAAGCCCAGCATCTCCATGGCGAGCGAGTAATCGAAGGCGGTTACGCCGCCCAGGCGGAGCCACTGGTTGAGGGACCTCTTGGTGGCGCGCAACGCGTGTTGCGGTCCGTTCGCGAGCTGCGTGGCGATGCGCGTGGCCTCCGTCCCAAGCTCCGAGCGAGGAACGGCTTTGCTGACTAATCCGATGCGGTCGGCTTCGCGGCCGTCGATGAAATCGCAGGTGAGCAGGTAATACTTGGCTTTCGCCATGCCGCAGAGAAGTGGCCAGATGATGGCGGCGTGGTCGCCGGCAGCGACACCAAGGCGAGCGTGGCCGTCGGTGAGCCGAGCCTCCTCCGCCATAAGGGAGATATCGGCCATCAGCGCGACGGTCAGTCCCGCCCCCACCGCAACTCCGTTGATGGCTGAGATGATGATCTTCTGGCAGTTCATCATCTCGTAGACGATCGCTTCTGCCTCTTTCATTACGGCCATGACGGCTTCGAAGCGTTGTTCGGCGGGGAGTGCGGCTCTCGCTTCGATGTCGCCGAGGTCTCCT
>CAZKZR010000305.1:0-4500 GCA_964557245.1 uncultured Anaerolineaceae bacterium
TCGGCGCGGACATCTTTGTTCCAGCGGCCGTAGTTGCTGTCGTACTTCAGAAGATTGGCGTTGACGTCGGTGGCGACGAGGTCGTTGATCGCGACGACTTCGAGTTTACCGGGGTACCGGTCGGTGATCGCCTTGAGGACCTGGCGCCCGATGCGCCCGAAACCGTTGATGCCAACCTTAGTCGTCACGAGAGAGCTCCACGTGGAATTGCGCTGTGTAGTGTGCGCACCCGGTTTTAACAGGCTACATCCTGCCCGCTTTCAAAGGTATTAAGGGAATGTGCGGGTGTGAGCGGAGTCTCTCAGCGCGGGCGGCGGCCATCTAAAACCCCTTTGGAAACCCAACTGATACATCCATACGTCTGACCTATGGATGTAGGAAAATCAATCAGCAGATTGCACTGGCTCGGGTTTTCGCGCGGGACGACGCTTAGGTACAGGAGCCGTTGCGGCCCAACCCCCTCGGGCCGCAATCACCTCCAACCACCGATGGGAGACCGAAGCCACATGAACCGACGCACCGTCGTCTGCCCCAATTGCGAACTGAAGTTCACGAGCGCTCGCGACAAGACGTATTGCCCCGGCTGCCACCAATTGGTGGAGCCCACGCTGGTCAAGGCGTAGGGCCGTCGCCGAAGCGGGACCAGTCTCGTATCACTCGTTCGAGGACTTCAGAAGGAGCGCTGATCGCTTCGCTGGAGTCCTTTTCGTTTGTCCCGGAGGCCCAGGCGGCAGAGTAGGTTCGGAGGCCCTGGCGCTCCGCTGCTGCGCGGTCCAGGGTGTCTCCGCTTATGAACGCGGCGCGCGGAGGATCTGCCTCGAGGAACGTGAGGCACTGGCTCATCCTCGCCGCGGGATCCCACGGTTCGCCAAGTGGAGTGGTGGCGACGACTGCGAGGAACCGATCCAGACCCGTGGATTGAACCTGCTTCACGGCGAGGCCGTGGTGCAGCCTAGAAATCGCACCCAACTCGATGCGTTGCCCGCGAAGGGAATCGAGGGCCATGCCGACGCCTTCGTGGACAAGCAGCTTCTTCATGGCGCTGCGTTCGAACATCGTCGCGCAGAGTTCCGCGCAGCGGCGTTCTTCTTCGGTAGAAGTCCCCAGGATTGAGAGTGCGTCACGCCAGGGCCGCGTGTGATACTCATCCACCAGACTGGAAGCGTCTACGCGGGTGCCACGAGTGGCGGCAATTGATTCCTCGATGCAGTAGCGCCAGGCGCTGCGCGAATCAATGAGGCACCGATCAAGGTCAAAGAGAAGCGCCCGGGGGTGGGGGAGATTCCCGCCCGCGAGTCCCATTTAGCTGTCCAGGCCGAAGCGGCGGCGCGCTTCGCGGTACTCCTCGGGCGTGTTGAAGCCCAGGTCCAGCAAGTCGCCGGCGTCCACTTCACCTGATTCGGTGGCATGGTTCCGGAGAACGCCGTGGAGCCCTTCCGTCTCATCGGTGGCGGTCATCAGTTCCTCGCGCAGCCTGCCGGCGACGACGATCGGGTGCCCTCGGTGGCCGTCGCGAGCGGGGCGCGTGAACGCGGCTTCCGCCTTGTGACCGGCCAGCAGCGCCTTCAGAAAGGCTGCCGGGCGGGGCGCATCGACGTCGGTGATGAGGATGATGTCGGCGTCGCGGTTGACGGCCTTGGCGCCGATGCGAAGCGAGCCTGCCCGGCCGTGCTGGTAGCGGGGATTGAGCATGGTGCGGCAGGCCGAGGTCTTCATCTGGCGGGAAACGTCATCAGCCTTGTGTCCGAGCACGACAATCACTTCGTCGCAGCCAGCTTCGCGGAGCTGGCGGACCTGGTAATTCACGAGGGCCTCGCCACTCCAGTCGAGCAGAGCTTTCGGTTTTCCCATACGAGTCGACATGCCGGCAGCGAGGACAATTCCAGAAATCACGATTTTTCAGTCTACGTCGCGGCCCCGCAGGGAGCGAACGGACGGGCCGGCCTAAACCCGCCGGAAGACCACGTTGCCGGCTTTCACAACGAGTTTCACCCGGCTCAGAGCGGAAAGGTCGGCTGTTGGGTCGCCATCTACCACGAGGAGATCAGCAGCGCGTCCCGGGGCGATCACGCCACGATCCGGCAGATCCAGCAACTCCGCCGAACGGCTGGTCGCCAATTTCAGGATCTCGACCGGGCTGTATCCGGTAGCCTCCTGCAGCACTTCCATGCCACCGCCGAGCGCTTCGTGGGGGACTCCAGGGATGCCGCAGTCGGTGCTCATGAGCACCTTGCACCCAGCATCGAGGAGTCCCTTCAAGACGGCACCGCGCTGCTGCTTGCGGCCGTCGTCGGGCCAATTGCGGAAGCCGACGGAAACCGTGGGAGAGACGAGGATCCCCTTGGCGGCGATGTCCGCAATGAGTGCGTCGTCGTTCTCGTAGCCACCAGGGGCCGTGAACGAACAGTGCTCGATGCAGTCCACACCGGCAGCGGCGGCGACGCGAATGCCTTCGATGCCGTGGGCGTGCGCGGCCACTTTCCGCCGCAGGCGGTGGGCTTCTTCGATCAGCGCCTGCAACTCTTCGACCGTGAACTGAGGGGCGAAGGTGTTGGTACGGGGCGTCATGTTGCCGCCGGTCGCCATTACTTTGATCCAGTCGGTCCCGGCTTTGACGTGTTCGCGGACGTTTTTGCGGATGCCGATTTCGCCATCGCATTCGCCGCCCATGAACCAGCAGTGCCCGCCGGTCGTGGTAACCGGCGAGCCGGCGACCAGAAGTCTCGGGCCCTCCGTCAGGCTGGAGGAGATGGCGTCGCGCAGCTCGATGCTCAGGTCTGTCGGCGCCCCCAGATCACGGACGGTTGTGATCCCGGCCACGAGCATGCGCCGCCCGTTCGAAGCCATGCGAAGCAGCATCCGGGCAGGCGAGTCCGTGTCGTAGGTGGTTCGCCAGCCGGGCTGGGCATCGAAGCAGAGGTGCGCGTGCCCTTCGATCAGGCCGGGGAGCACGGTGCTGCCGGAGATATCAAGCGCCTCGGCGGCGCCGTCCGCGGCGGCTATTTCGGCGCCATCGACCACGACCTGTCCTTCGACCGCAGCAGAAGCGTGACCATCCCAGACCCGGCCACCCGTAAGCACGAACTTCTTCATGCCGGGCGATTCTACGCAGGTGATGGCGCAGCGGCCCGCGGGCTCGCAGGCAGCGAACGAGCGAATTCGGCGGCCAGGGGGCCGACCATGGCGGCAATTCGCGTGTGCCCCTCGGCGTTCATGTGGACGCCATCGGGCATCATGATCTCCTCCCTGCGGCCGCCCACGAGCAGCGCCTTCTCCATGTCGTCCCAGAGCAGACGGCGCTCGGCGACGATTGGCTGAATTGCCGCGTTGATTTCGGCGATGGCACGAGGAATGAGGGGCATGATGCGGCGGTTCTCCTCGTTGAAGTGATGGTCAGCGAGGACCAGCACCTGGAGGTTCTCCCGGCTCGCCAACTGGCGGATTAGCTCCGAGTGGATATCGATGAATTGGGCAACAGAGATGAGCGGCGCGACACCGAGTACCTTGCGGGCCATCCGGCGGGAGGCGCTCTTAGGGATGACTCGGCCTTCGAGGTGGTTCGCTACGAAGCCTTCCGCTGCCCTGTAGACCCGCTGCGTCCGCGGGCCGAACTTCTTATCGACCCTCGTCCGGACATTGCTATACGCACACCAGAATGACGCCAGGGGGAGCACCACGAGGTCTGGTTCCACCCGATCAGCGATTTCCAGGGCGTACTCAAAGGCACCGGGGCGGTACGGCGCCCAGCGGACGCTTTCGAGTTCCACCCTCCGGCCGGTTTCCAGGGCGACCTGATCGCGGACGATTTCCGGCCAGGTGGGCGTGCCGCGCGGAAGTTGGATGCCGGTTGAGTCGCTATGGCCGAGCACGAGCAGTCGCATTTCAGCGAACAATACCACTCCGTTCACACGCCTTTGACCGCCGGGCGTGGCACCATGAGCGCAGTGCCTCCCTGGTATGACACGCACGTCCACATCGACCGCTATGACGCATCAGAGCGGGGAGCGATCTCCGAGCGTGCCGGTGCCGCGAATGTCCTCTACCTCGGCGTTGCGACCGACCTCGAGTCTTCGCGAGCGCTGACCGGTGTCCCCGAAGCGTGGCGGATAGCGGTCGGCGTACATCCGACGCGCGCTCATGATCTCGACGTCGGATTGGCTGACCTCGCGCGCGCTTCGGGTGTCGTGGCAATCGGGGAGTGCGGATTCGACGCTTCCGGGCCTCCCACCGAATTCCAAGCGCGAGCCTTCCGGGCGCAGTGCGCGCTCGCTCGCGGGCTGAACCTCGCGCTGGTTCTGCACGTCGATGGCGAGGGCGCATGGGAACTTTTGCTTGAACATGCCGACGCATGCGAGGGTCTGCGCTTAGTCCGTCATTACTTCACGGGCGACGCAAACCAGGCGGCGTGGCACCAGGAGCGAGGGCACTACCTGTCCTTCGGCAATCCCTTGCGGCGCCGGACGGATCTTCGGGACATCGCACGGGAGTACCCGGCGGATC
>CAZKZR010000306.1:0-4497 GCA_964557245.1 uncultured Anaerolineaceae bacterium
CGAACTAGAACCGCCTCGGCGCCAACGAAACGAGCCGCCTTTGGGAGAGGCGGCTTTTTCGTGCCCGGCGGCCCGTTTGTCCGCGCTCATCGCCAATGCCAAGATTCGCCGGCAAGACGAACGCCTGGAGGCACCGCACGCCTGTGAAAATCCCCGTTGAAGAAGGGTACTTCCGCATTCCGGAGGGCACGGACGAATCTCCTGTCCTGCTTGGCTCCTACAGCCCCGCAGCGAAGACCTACTTCTGGCCGCGCCGCAAGCGCTGCCCCATCACACTCGAAGCGGTCGAAGACTGCGAACTCTCAACGGAGGGCGTCATCTACTCCTGGACGTTCGTCGTCATGCCCTGGTTGGGCAGCCAGGAGATGGACTCCGGCGGCGGTTTCGGCGCCGTCCAGGTGGATCTGCCGGAGGGAGTCCGGATCCAGGCCCCGCTCGAAGGCAAGATGGGCGATTGGGAAATCGGACAGTCCGTCCGGCTCGTCACCCGGACCGTCGACCGCACCGAGAACGGCGACGAGCTCTGCACCATCGCCTTCCGGCTAAAGGAGGTGGCGTCGTGACGATGGAACGAGACGTGTACGTCATCGGCGTCGGTATGCACCGCTACGGCAAGCACGACGTCAGCCGCCGGGATATGCACTACGTCGCGGGCATATCCGCGTTGGAAGACGCCGGGGTGTCGTTCCGCGATGTCGGCGCGCTCTACACCGGCTACATCGGCGGCAACATGCTCGACGGGGTGACGTACGCCAAGGACCTGGGCCTGACCGGCTTGCCCGTTGTGCACGTGGAAAACGCCTCCGCAACCGGTTCGTCGGCCTTCCGCGAAGCAGTCATGTCGGTCGCCGGCGGCAGCTCCGAAGTGGCGATGGCTATCGCGTTCGATGGACGTCTCGGAAACGTGGCGGCTGCCGGCGGACCGCGCCGCCCCACCATGGACACCAACCTGCTGCCCGCAGCGTTCTTCGCCTTCTGGGCTGTACGGCGAATGCATGACAACGGCACGACGGTCGAGACCTTCGCGAAGATAGCGGCCAAGAACTGGAACCATGCTCGCTTCAACAAGTTCGCCGAACGCCAGGCAGAGCAGGAGATCACCCCGGAGATGGTGCTGGCGGCGCCCATGGTGGCCTATCCCCACACGGCGATGATGGCCTGCGGCGCCGGCGCCGGAGCTTCGGCGGCAATCGTGGCGACACGCGAAGTAGCCCAGCGGCTCGCCAACGGCCGTCCGCTGGTGAAGGTCGCCGCCTCCCAGATGCAATCAGAGCGCTACCAGCCCGGCCATATCTTCCTCGGCGCTATCGTTGGACCCTCCGAGTCGACCCGGATTACGGCGAACCTCGCCTACGCCGAAGCCGGGCTCGGCCCCAACGACCTCGACCTCGTCCACGTCCACGATGCATTCCCCATCGAGGAGCTGATGTACTACGAGCTGCTCGGAATCTGCGGGGACGGCGAAGGCGACCGTCTGGTGGCCGAAGGCGCGACGAAGATCGGTGGCCGAATCCCGTTCTCCACCGATGGCGGGCTCATCGGACGCGGCCATCCCGGCGGCCCGACCGGCCTCGCACAGATCTGGGATGTCACCCAGCAACTCCGCGGTGAATCGGGGCAGCGGCAGGTGGAAGGCGCCCAGATCGGGCTCGCCCACATGATGGGCGCCGGGTCGGTCTGCGTAGTCCACATCCTGAAACGCGAAGACTAGGCAACGGAAATGAGAAGGCCGCCTCGAAAGGCGGCCTGTTCGTTCATTCTGGGGCGAGCGGCGGGGTTCGAACCCGCGGTCTTCTGGGCCACAACCAGACGCGTTAACCACTACGCTACGCCCGCCACGGCGAAGAATTAGCCTACCAGAAGCGGCCGTAGATGCGAGAGCCGCTCACGCTCAGTACTTGGAGACGTTCAGCTCGTCCATGTGGCCGGTGGCCGTGTACACCACGCGTTCGCAAATGTTGGTGCAACGGTCCGCTATCCGCTCGAGGTTGTGCGCGCACCAGATCAGGTACGTGTTGCGCTGTACTGAGTTCGGATCAGCGATCATCGCCTGGATGCTGGACTCATAGACGGCGTCCTGGAGCTGGTCCACTTCGTCATCCGAGTCGCAGATCGAGCGAGCGGCCTCAACATCGTGATCGATGTAGGCCTTCAGGCTGCGCCGGAGCATCTCGACCGCTCGCTCAGCCATCAGCGGGATGCTCCCAAGCTTCCGCGGCAGCGGCTCATCCCCCAGCAGCAGGTTGATCCGGGCGATTCCCTCGGCATGGTCAGCGATGCGCTCGAGGTCCGTGATGATGTAGAGGATGCTGGCAAGCGACCGCAGGTCCGTCGCCATGGGCTGCTGGGAGGCGATGACGAAGATCGTCCGGTTCTCAATTTCGAACCGTTTGTGGTTCACCCGGTTGTCGTCTTCGATGATTTTCCGGGACCAGCTCGCATCGCCGTCGCGCAGGGCTTCCATCGCATCGAGAATCGCCTTCTCGGTCATCGAGCCAAGGATGAGCACGTCATCCTGGAGCTGGCGGAGCTCGGCGTTGAAGAGGTCTCTGGTCATGCCTGCGTGCCTTTCTGAGGACCGGGTCCTGGGCGTGCCCCTGGTCCGAACTCCTGGCTCCGCTGCCTGCGATGGAGGAAACGTTGGGTTCCCGGAACCGTATTCTAGCGCGTAGCGACAAACGCGAGCCTCGGTGACCGCCGGACCGCCGTCACGGAAAGAGCGACGAAAGGTCGAACCCTGAAGATCAGGTTCGCGCAGAACGATTGCCGAGGTTTTACACGCAGTTTGCACGGACCCCGTGACCCCATTTCGCCCACCGTCGAACATACGGGTAGCAGCGGCCCGGATAACGGCCCCGGGCTGCGCGCCCACCCTCTGGTGGTCGAGGGCTCCAGGCTCGCCTACCCCGTCCCGGCAAAGCCGGGTGGCAGGCCCGGAGCCCTCGGCGCATACTGGGAAGTACTGCCGCCAGACAACGAGAGGAACACCCGGTGCAGAAGATCCTCCTCGTCGATGATGAGGCCAATATCAGGGACCTGAACGCGATGTACCTCGAGAAAGAGGGTTTCGCGGTCGAACACGCCGTCAACGGCACTGACGCCATTTCCCGTTTTGAACAATCGCAGCCTCAGCTTGTAGTCCTGGACGTCATGATGCCGGGCATGGACGGCTTCGAGGTCTGCCGCGAACTTCGCCGCGAAAGCGATGTCCCGATCCTGATGCTCACCGCCCGCAGCGACGATGTCGACAAGATCGTCGGCCTCGAACTCGGCGCGGATGACTACATGACGAAGCCGTTCAACCCCCGGGAACTCGTTGCCCGCGTGAAGCGCATCCTCCATCGCGTGGAGGGTGGTCGAAAGCCGCAGAACGCCATCTCGGTGTCGAACCTCTCCGTGGACAAGGCCCGCCGCGAGGCGCGCGTGGACGGCGACGAATTGACCCTCCGCACCAAGGAGTTCGATCTGCTCGTTGCGTTCGTTGAGAACCCGGGCATCGCGCTCACGCGAGACCAGTTGCTGGGTTCCGTCTGGGGCTATGACTTCGCCGGTGAAACGCGCACCGTGGACGTGCACGTCCAGCATCTGCGCTCGAAGCTCAATCACGCGCGCGTCCAGATCGAGACGTTGCGCGGCGTTGGATACAAGCTGGTAGAAGTAACGGGCTGAATCCGGGCCGGCTCTCGCTCCGCCGTCCAGGATTGCGCACGTCCTCCCGATGCCGCAGGGTGATATTTTGTGGGTAGCCTCCAGGTCCGCCTGTTCACCACCTACCTCTTTATCATCGCCGTCACCCTCGGCCTCGCCGCGCTAAGCCTGCTGCTCCAGCTGGGGGAATACCGCGACTCGATTTCGTACGGCAACCTCTAAGACCTCGGGCGGCTGGTGAACAGCCAGGCCGGGCTCGTCATCGACAGGCCGATCGAGGACCCGCAGGCGCCGGCCCCGGAGCCGAACCAGCTCCTCATCGACCTCGCCGCGTTCTTCAACGGCGACGAGAGCGGAAGCTTCAACAAAGACACCGCCGTCGCGGTGATCGACCCACAGGGCAAGGTCATCCCGGGGTTATTCCAGAGCCGCGGCGCGCCGCTTGACGGCGCCGTGGTTCGGGACCTGGCCGAGCAAGCCGCGGGCGCGCCAGAGACGGACCCGCGCCGCTGCCGCCTGGACGTGGCCGCCGGCCCCGACCTCCTCTGTGTGAGCACGCCACTGAGCGCCGAAGTCCAGCAGGCGCTGGCCGGCACGAATGCCTCCGCGATCATTGTGGCCCGGCCCGCCGCCAGCCTCGGCCAGATCACCGGGGACCTCTTCCCACGTCTCGTGTTTTCCGGGCTGATCGGCGTGGCGGCGGCGCTCGTGCTCGGGTTCGCCCTGAGCCAGAGCGTGGCGGCGCCGCTCCGGAACATCGCGCGCGCAGCCCGAAGCGTCGCCCGCGGAAACTACCGCCAGCGCGTCCCGGCCACCGGCCCCCGGGAAGTCCGCGACCTTGCCGCCAAC
>CAZKZR010000307.1:0-4496 GCA_964557245.1 uncultured Anaerolineaceae bacterium
AGGCGCCGATGTGCTGGGTGATGCCACCGGCTTCGCCAGCCGCTACCTTCGTCTTGCGGATGCGGTCGAGGAGGCTAGTCTTGCCGTGGTCGACATGGCCGAGGATGGTCACGACGGGAGGCCGCGGCTTGAGCGTGGCCGGGTCATCGACCACGTCCTCTTCCTCGACGGCTGCCGGTGTCACGAGCGCTTCGGGCTCGGCCAGTTCTTCCGGGTCAAATCCGAGTTCGAGGGCGACAATCGCGGCGGTGTTGTAGTCGATGGTCTGGTTCTGGTTGGCCATCACGCCATTCGTCATGAGGCGCTTAATGACTTCGATGGGAGTGACACCGAGAAGGTCACCGAGCTCTTTCACCGTGAGCGCGCGTGGGATGGCAACAGCCTGGGAAGATGGTTTCGCCGTCATACGATTTCGCTTTCTTCTACCGGCAACGTCATTCCGTAGGCGCGAAGAGCCTCGATGTCATCCAGAGCCGGGGAAACTTTAAGTGCGTTCTTTATGGTAGCGCCTTTCAGGGCTTTCACCCAACAGCGCTGAATGGGGTGGACGTAGGCGCCCCGCCCGTTCGCCCGACCGGTGGCGTCAACGACGACGCGCCCCTCCGGGGTGCGGACCAGGCGGACGAAATCCCGTTTGCCCTGCTCGGCTCGGCAGCCGATGCAGGTGCGCTGAGGAATCCGTTTAGGGCGCGGCAGGGACGCACTCATGGGTGCGGCCTCCGTCAGTGAATACGTCCGGAATATTCGATGTCGTCCATGTCGTCCTCTTCCTCTTCGTTGAAGCGAGACGGACGGCGCCCCTTCTTCGGCGCGGCCTTTGCCTTGGCGGCCTCTTCTTCGGCGGCGCGCTGCCGGCCGAGGAGGTCTTCACCGAAACGGATAGCGGCGGGCCGGGACTCGGACACGACGGTCGTGGGGATTTCGTACTCTTCGTCTTCGTCTTCGCCGTAGTCTTCCGATTCGCGGTCTTCACCACGAGGGACGGCCATGCGATCGACGACGGAGGCGAAGGAGATTTCTTCCTCTTCCGGTTCGCCAGTTGGGGCGGGGGCGGCCTCTGCGGTAGTCGCAGCCGCTTCAACGGGTGCTTCCACCGTGGCCGCGATCTCGGACTCGGCCGCCGCTGCGACTTCTTCCGCTTCCTGGATGATGTCGATGTCCGGAGTCTCGCCGGGGGCGTAGGGCTCGAACTCCATGACTTCGGCGGGTTCGCCAGAATCGGCGCGGTCCTTCGCGGCCTGGCTTGCGATGTTGATTCGCCATCCAGTCAGCTTGGCGGCGAGACGCGCGTTCTGCCCCTCTTTGCCGATGGCGAGAGAGAGCATGCGATCCGGCACCACAACTGACGCAAGGTGTTCGTCTTCATCGATTTCGACTTCGAGTACCTGGGCAGGGCTGAGCGCGTTGGACACGAAGTTGCCGGGATCGGGGTCCCACTTGATGACGTCGATACGCTCGCCTGCAAGTTCATTAACGATGTTCTGGATCCGGCTGCCGCGCATGCCGACACAGGCGCCGATGGGGTCAATGTTGGGGTTGCGGGCGTGAACGGCGACCTTGCTGCGATGGCCACCTTCGCGGGCGATGCTCTTGATTTCGACGGTCCCGGCCTTGATCTCCGGAACTTCCATCTCGAAGAGGCGGCGGAGCAGGTTGCGATGCGCGCGCGAGACCACGATCTGCGGGCCTTTCACGGCCTTCATCACTTCCAGGATGAGGACTTTGACTCGCTGACCGGGACGCAGGTGCTCATTCCGGACCTGTTCCTGGAACGGAAGCATGGCTTCGGTGCCGCGGCCCAGTTCGATGATCATCTGGCGGGATTCGACGCGCTGGACGGTACCGACGAGGAGCTCGTCTTCCTTGCCGATGTACTCGTCGTAAATTGCGTCGCGCTCGGCCTCGCGGAGGCGCTGAAGGACGACTTGCTTTGCCGTCTGAGCTGCAATGCGGCCGGCATTTGGAGGCAACTGCTCTTCGAAGTCGAGGACATCGCCTTCCTTGACGTCGGGCTTCCACTTTTTCGCGTCCGCAATCGTCATCTCGACGTTGGGTTCTTCGACTTCTTCGACGACCACCATCTGGCGGTACGCGCGGATATCGCCACCGATCGGGTCGATCTTGACGTTGATGTTCGGGGCGTTATCGCCTTCCCTACGGAAGGCCGAAGTCAGCGCAGCCTCAACCGCTTCGAAGACAACCTCACGGGGGAGGTTCTTTTCGGCGGCAAGAGCGCTTAGTGCGAGCAGTAGTTCGTTTTTCATAGCTCCAATAAAAAAGTGGGCCTTGAAGCCCACCTCGAAAAAGTGTTGCCTCCAGCAGTATAGCACCGGGCCGCAACCGGGCGAAGTTAACGCTATGGCGGCCTCTTTCCCTACTGGCTACGCTTGTTCCATGGCCCGAATCTACCTCGACCACGCGGCGACGACTCCACCCGACCCACGAGTCATCGAAGCGATGCTGCCGATGCTCACCACGCACTGGGGCAACCCGTCCTCCATCTACCTGGAGGGCCAGGAGGCACGGCGAGCGCTCGATTCGGCCCGCAAGCTGTGTGCGGACCTGCTCGCCGCTACCCCGAAGGAGATCACGTTCACGGGAGGGGGCACGGAGTCGGACAACTCCGCTATCCGTGGGGCGGCATTTGCTCAGCGCGAGCGTGGCCGAGGGAATCACATCATCACGAGCGCCGTGGAGCACCACGCTGTGCTGCACACTGTGGAACAGCTCGAGCGCGAAGGCTTCACCGCAACGTACTTGCCGGTGGACGGCGCCGGGACGGTCGCGCTCGACGCCCTGGAGGCCGCGGTCGGTCCGGAGACGACGGTCGTTTCCGTGATGGCTGCCAACAACGAAGTTGGGACGATCCAGCCCCTGGCGGAGATCTCGCGGATAGCCAAATCGAAGAACCCCCAGGTGGTGGTCCATACAGACGCTGTGCAGGCCGCGGGAGCGACGGACATCACGCCCAGCACGCTCGGCGTGGACCTGCTCAGCATCGCGGGACACAAACTCTACGGACCCAAAGGCGTCGGCCTGCTCTACATCAAGAACCGCACGCCCTGGCAGCCGATGATGCTCGGGGGAAGCCAGGAGAAAGAGCGCAGGGCGGGTACGGAGAACGTCGCCGGAATCGTGGGTCTTGCGACCGCGATGAAGCTCGCGTGGGACGAGGCGCCCGCGCGAAACGCCCACAGCAAGCGATTACGGGACCGATTGTTGTTCGAGTTGCCCGAGCGCATCCCGGATACGGTCATTACTGGACCGACCGATCCCGAGAAGAGGCTCGCCAACAACTTCAGCTGCTGCTTCCGGAATGTGGAGGGCGAAAGCGTCCTTCTCGCCCTGGACATGGCTGACATTGCCGCCCGCAGCGGGAGCGCCTGCACGACGGGGGCTCTCGAACCAAGCCATGTCCTGACAGCCATGGGGATCGACTCGGACCTCGCCCATGCATCACTTCGCCTGACCGTTGGGACAGGGACCAGGGACACCGACATCGATTACGTGTTGGATACGCTGCCGGGCATTGTTGCCCGGCTACGAGCGCTCGCCGGGGGTTGATACCGCCGCGTGAGCGCGTTCGGTAGACCGGCTGTTATTCCAGACCCTGCTGAGCGAGGAAATCCAGGATGTCCTGGATGGTGCGGATGTTCTCGGCATCTTCGTCGCGGATCTCGAATTCCGCGTCCTCGGCGAACTCTTCTTCGATTGCGATGGTGAGGTCGACGATATCGAGGGAGTCGGCTCGCAGATCGTCGACCAGGCTAGCTTCTGGCTTCACTTCGGCCGCATCGACTTTGAGTTGCCGGACAACGACATCGCGTACACGGTCAAAAACAGTTGCCATCGTTAGTGCCTCCAGCGGCGGTTTGCGGTGGTTTCCTAAACGGTAGGTTAAGCGCGCTAAGGGTAGGTCAGGACCGGTACTTGCGAAAGATCACGGAACCGTTCTGTCCTCCGAAGCCGAAGCCATTGGCGGCCGCGGCGCGCACTTCGCGTGACTTCGCTTTGAGCGGTGTGTAGTCCAGGTCGCAATCGGGATCCGGGTTTTCGAGGTTGATAGTCGGGGGAACGAGGTCGTTGTGCACGGCGAGGACCGCGGCCAGCGCACCTACTGCCCCGGCGCCTCCGAGGAGATGGCCAACCATCGATTTCGGGGAACTGAGCGACAGGCGGTATGCGTGCTCCCCGAATGCGGCTTTTACCGCGCGGGTTTCAGACGCATCGTTGAGCGGCGTGCCGGTGCCGTGAGCCGCGATGTAATCCACGTCTTCCGGCACCATGCCAGAGTCATGGAGGGCTTCCTGCATGGCATCCTGGGCGCCGGAGCCGTCTTCCAGGGGAGCGGTGATGTGGAAGGCATCGCAGCTCAGCCCGCCCCCGGCCAGTTCGGCGTAAATCCGTGCGTTGCGCGCAGTGGCGCGTGCTTCGGATTCGACGACCATCACCACGGCGCCCTCGCCGAAAACAAAGCCGTCGCGGTCGCGGTCGAA
>CAZKZR010000308.1:0-4489 GCA_964557245.1 uncultured Anaerolineaceae bacterium
CATCAACCCCAGCGGCGGGGACAGCGGGTTCACCGATGCGTTCAACCTGGCCAGCAACCTGATCAGCACCACCACCATTGATGCGGGCATCATTCTCTTCCGGACACCGACGCCGACACGGACGCCGACGCCCATTAACGTCGGCAATTTCGTGTGGGACGACCTGAACGGCAACGGGGTTCAGGACGGCGGCGAGCCGGGCATCCCGGGAGTGCAGGTGCAACTTTGGAACGATGCGAAGAACAATCTGATCGCCACCACCACAACGAACTCGAGCGGGAACTACACCGTGGTGGCGCCGGTGCCAGGGGATTACCGGTTGCGAGTCCTGCCGCCTTCGGGGCAGAAGTTCACGCTGAAAGACCAGGGCAACGACCAATCCGATAGCGACATCAACCCCGACGGCGCGGATGCCGGATTCACGGACGCGTTCAACCTGGCCAGCAACCTGATCAGCACGACGACGAAGGATGCCGGGCTGATCCCGGGAAACTTCGTCCCACCGCCAACGGCAACGTCCACCTCAACTCCGACGCCGACCAGCTCCAGCGCGCCCGCGACGAACACCACCGGCCCGGGTGGGACGAGTACCGCCACGCCGTGTGTTTCCGCGACCGTCGTGACGAGCGCGACGGCGCCCGCCGGGAGCACGCAAGGACCCGCATCAACAGCGACTCCCGGGGGTTCAACCACCAGCGTCTCGACGGCTCCAGTGGCTACGGCAACAGCCGTGCCGCCGACATCGGGAACCCAACCTTCGGCGCCACCATCTTCGACAACGAGCCCAGGCGCCGGCACGGCGATCGGAGGTTCGGGCCAGACCGACCGAACGAGTACCGCGGCTCCGGGGGCCCCGGCGACAGGCACCGGCGCTGCCACCGCCAACGGCCGCCCCGGAGCGTGGATGCTGCTTTGCTGTTCGCTGTTGGGGACCGGCGCCGTATTGGCGGTCGTTGGGCGGCGGCGGAAGGTGTAAGGACTATTCGCCGATGAAGTTGGGTTCGCGCTTCTCCATGAAGGCGCGGACTGCTTCGCGGCTGTCGGCGCTCATACCGCTGATGCGCATGTGCAGGGCTTCCTGGTCCAGGACTTCCTGGAGCGTGCCCGTCTCGCCCAGGTTGAGGTTGCGCTTCATGCGCCCGTAGCTGGCCGTCGGACCCGCGGCGATTTTCGCGCAGAACGCGAGACCTTCGGTCATCAAGTCGTCGTGCGGGACGACCCGGTTGGCGATGCCGAGTTCCAGCGCCTTCGCGGCGTCGATGATCTCTGCCGTGAGATAGAGTTCGCGCGCTTTGCCGCCGCCGACGATGCGCGGGAGAAAGTACGAACCGCCGAAGTCGCCGCTCAAGCCAACATTGCGGAAGGCGGTGCCGAAGCGCGCGCGGTCGCTGCAGATCCGGATGTCGCAGGAGAGCGCGAGGCTGAAGCCGGCGCCGACCGCTACCCCGTTGACCAGTGCGATGGTCGGCTTGTTCATCGTGTGGAGTTTGAGCGACGTGATGTTGTGCGAATTGCGCAGATCCGCCGTGTGGCGGTCCATGCTCGCGATGAGTTTCGCCACGGGGTCCGCGTCGCTGGCAGAGGTCGCGGCGGACTGGCCGTCGTTGCGAGCCTGCATCCCGCGCACATCACCGCCGGCGCAGAAGCCGCGCCCGGCGCCGGTCAGCACTACGGCGCGCACGGCGCGGTCGCGTTCGGCCTCGTCGAGGAATTCGCCGAGCATGGGGATCAGCCGCCCGCCCATCGCGTTCAAGCTGTCCGGACGGTTCAGCGTGATCAGCCCAACCCCGTCGGGCCGTTTTTCGAACAGTACGTCTTCGTCAGGCATGGCCGGGCTCCGCGAGGAAGGGTGGCGGGAATGCTACGCGGTGGGGGAGGGGAAGGCGACGAGGGGGCTAGCGGTCCCGGTATGCCTGGCCCCGCGGGGCGATGACAGTGACGGTGATCACTGCGTCGGTTCGGTCCACGGTGTACAGAACTCGCCGGGCCCGACGCGAAGGCTGCGTTCTGGTCTCCCATGAAGGGCTTTGGTATTGACCCCGAAGGGTTCGACCGCGAGCGCACGGATTGCCGCGGCTATGCGGCTTCTCGTAGGCGCATCGAGTTGGCTGAGCTATCGTGCGGCGGGACCGGCGAACACGATCCGAAAGGTCATACGCCGATTTGAAGAGATCTTCAGCGGAAATCGTATCGCCCGCCTGGAGTGCTTTCGCGGATTCCGCTAGCTGAGCCTCTTCCTCGGGCGTGAGCGGATCGTAGTCGATGTGGTCTTCTTTCAATTGAACCAGCAGGCCCTCGGCTTCTTCCTCTGACATCGTCCCCACCAGTTCGAGCACGGGTTGTCTCGCGGTCACGACTGCATCGTAACAAAGCTGGCTAGGCGCCCGCCGCTTCCTAACCTCTCACCTCTCACCTCTCACCCCCTATACTCCCGCGCCATGGAAGTGCGCCCGCTGCCCGAACCATTGGTCCGTTACGCCGAAGACGAAATCGCCCGCCTGCAGGTGCCCGGCGCGGCCGTCGGGGTGCTTCACGATGGAGTGATCTACGCCGCCGGCGTGGGTGTCACGAACGTCGAGCACCCGCTGCCGGTCACAGCCGAGACGCTGTTCCAGATTGGCTCGACTTCCAAGACGTTCACAGCGACGGCGCTGATGGCCCTGGTCGAGGCGGGCAAGGTCGACCTCGATGCAACGGTCCGCACCTACCTCCCGTGGTTCGCGCTCCAGTCCGAGAGCGACGCGGCGAAGGTCACCGTCCGCAACCTGGTGACCCATCACGCCGGGTACGTCGGCGACTACTTCAAGGACACCGGCCGCGGCGACGACGCGATCGGGACGATCGTCCGCAAGATGGCGAATTCCCCCCAACTCGTGCCGACTGGATACACGTTCAGCTACAGCAACGCGGCCTTCTACGTCACCGGGCACATCGTCGAGACCATCCACGGGCGGCCGTTCGAACACGTCATTCGCGACACGATCTTCGAGCCGCTGGGCATGGACCGCTCGTTCTACTTCCCGGAAGAGGCCATCACGCACCGCGTGGCAGCCGGGCACATCGTCACCAGCCAAGGTCCGCAGGTGGCCCGCCCGTGGAACACACCGCGCAGTATCGCGCCGGGTGGCGGCGTCACCTCCAACGTGGTTGACCAGTTGCGCTACGCCGCACTGCACCTGGGCCAGGCGCGCGAAAGCGGAGTGCTCAGCCGCGCGTCGATCTCGGCGATGCAGCAAGTCCAGCGACCGGCCGGCAGCATGTGCGAGTCCATCGGCATCTCCTGGATGCTCGACTGGGCCGGCGAAGGGGTGCCGCTGGTGAAGCACGGCGGCGCCACGAACGGCCACCTCTCGTCGTTCGAACTTGTGCCGTCCAGGGGCTTCGCCGTCACGGTGCTGACCAACTCGGACACAGGCCGTGAGACGCGGCAGACCATTGCAGACCGCTGCCAGGAGCATTTCCTTGGGTTCGGTAAGCCGGATCCGGTGGCGACCGCGACGCAGCCGGACCTTCGGGAGTACGAAGGCACGTACCAGTCGGTGCTCGCGCGATTGGAAGTGCGCGCCGAAGGCGGCAGGCTGATGGTTACCGACGCCACGCCAGAACGAGGCTTCGCCGAGCGTCGTCACCGGCCCATCCCGCTCCCGCCCGCGGAACTGGTGTTTACGGCGCCCGACGCCACTGCGGTGCTCAGCGGCCCTCGCAAGGGCGAACGCGCCGAGTTCCTGCGCGGCGAAAACAGCGCCATCGAATGGATGCGCTGGGACGGCCGCATCGCGCGGCGCATCGCAGATTGACCCGGCTCGAGGTCGCTGCCTGCCTGACCCTCGCAATGATCGGCGTCTACTCCACGTCGTTCGGGCCGGCCATGCAGTCGATCGCGGATGACTTCGGCGTCTCCCTGGACCACGCCGGGCTCCTGCTGACGCTGCTCTTCCTCGGTTCGATTGCTGCTTCCGCTGCGTTCGCGGCCTGGCTGCACGTGTTCGAGCCGAAACGGTTCGCGGCGGCTGGAGGGCTGCTGGTGGCCGCGGGGACGGCCGGTATCGCCCTGGCGCCCTCGTGGGCCTGGATGTTGCCCAGCGTGGCTGTCGCTGGCGTTGGTGGCGGGCTGATGGACGCCGGCGCGCACACCATCGTGACCCGCGTGAGCCTGGACGTGACGCGCGGAATCAACAGGCTGAACGTGTGCTTCGCGGTGGGCGCGGTGGCCGGTCCGCTGTGGGCCGGCTCGGTGCTGGAGGCGGACGCAGGCGGACGGCCGATCGTGTACCTGGGCATTTCGGCCCTGATGCTGCTTGCCGCCGCCTTCACCGCCCTGAGCCCCGTGGTTGAGGTGCACCCGGAGGTTTCGCACGGGTCTTCACTCCGATTGACGCGGACGGCGCTGGTCATGGGACTCGTCCTCTTCCTCTACGTGGGCGCCGAGTTCGGGCTGGGGTCATGGGTCGCGAGCTACACCGACCGTGAGTTCGAGGCCGGCGTGTTC
>CAZKZR010000309.1:0-4465 GCA_964557245.1 uncultured Anaerolineaceae bacterium
CGCCGCGGCGATGCCGCCAGGCGAGGGTGGCGACGGTGTGGGTGTGCATGGCACTGGCGAGGGAGGTGCTGCCGCAGGATCGGGCCAACTCGGCGTGGGCCCGGACGATTTCGCGGAAGGTAGCGCCGGCGCCGCCGAGTTCGGCAGGGACGGCGGCGGAGAGGAAGCCAGTCTCGCGCAGCGCCGCGTAGGACTCTGTGACGAAGCTGCCTTCGCGGTCGTTCCGGGCGGCGTTGGCGGCGAGCACCGGGCTGGCCTTGGCGATCATTTCGTTCAGCGTCATCGGACGTGCTGGTGCGGGGGTGGTCATCATGGGTCTCCGGGTTCGTGCTACGAACAACGTAGTGCGTCGAAGACCCGCACAGGTAGTTCAAAAAACAGACTGGCAGCGCGGACGTGAGTTGGTTCACACTGCCCGTTATGGATCAGGTGACGCAGTACTGTCCGGTGGCCGTTGGGACCGAATTGCTGGCCGACCGTTGGACGCCGCTCATTCTCCGGGAGTTCATCGTTGGGGCGCACACGTTCACGGAGATCCAGCAGGGGATCCCGCACATTTCGCGGGCTCTGCTGTCAGGCCGGCTGCGTCAGCTGGTGGGGAACGGCATCCTCGAGCGCAGGGAGGACCAGCCCGGGAAGCCGAAGTATTTCCTAACTCCTGCCGGCTCGGACCTCCAGGACTTTGTTTTCTCGCTCGGCGAGTGGGCGATTCGCTGGGCGTACTTCCAGGACCCGAACGACCAGCAGCTGGATAACACGCACCTCATGTGGCGGATGAGCCGCGGGGTGCTCCGGGACCGTGTACCTCCGCGCCGGGTGGTGACGGAATTCGTCCTGACCTCCCCATCGGGCGATGTCGACCACATCTGGCTGGTGATGGAGCAGGGCGAAGTCGACACCTGCCTGAAACCACCAGCGTTCCAGACCGATATCGAGGTGCGGACCACCAGCAGGGAGTTGCACCGGGTGTGGATGGGGCGTACGACGATCCCCGAAGCGGTGCGTGCGGGAACGTTCGAAATCGACGGACCGCGCGAGCTTGTCCGGGCATTTCCGCGGTGGTTTTCGTTCAGCCCCTTCGCGAGCGCGGTGGAAAAAGCCGCGCGGAGTGAACAGGCGGCGCTGCCGGCCTGACAGGCGCCCGTTTGACGCTGCCGGGGCGCGGGTGCCAACGTTTGGGCACTTACTTTTCCCAAGGACGGAGCCCCAAGTGAAGAACCTGAAGATCGGCATGCACGTTTCGCAGGCAACTGCTCAAAAGACGGTCGACGCAATCGTTGCGGCGGAAAAAGCCGGCGTGGAGTGCGCCTGGCTCACGGTCGGCGGGGTCGCGCCGGACCCGTTCGCGATTTTCGGCGCGGCGGCACAGCACACGGAGAAGATCCTGTTCGGCACGTCGATCGTCCCGACGTTCCCTCGGCACCCGCTAGCGATGGCGCAGGGGGCGATCGCGGTGGATTCGCTGGCGCCGGGACGGTTGCGACTTGGGGTTGGGCCGAGCCACAAGCCTGCAATCGAGGGCACATGGGGCATCCCGTTCGAACGGCCGTTGGAGCACCTGCGGGAGTACCTGACGATCCTCCGCGGGGTGTTGGAAACCGGTTCGATTGACCACCAGGGGAAGCGCTTCACGGCGCGGGCGCAGGCAGGCTCGGGGAAGACGGGCGTGACGCTCATGGCTTCGGCGCTTCGCACCAACGGCTTCAGGGTCTGTGGGGAGCTGGCGGACGGCGCGATTTCGTGGGTTTGCCCGCTGCCGTACCTGAAGGACGTGGCGGTGCCCGCGTTGCGAGAGGGCGCGGAGAAAGCCGGCCGCCCGGTCCCGCCGCTGATCGCGCATGTGCCGGTTGTGGTTTCCGAAGACCTGGCCGCGGTGCGTGACGGCGCGCGCCGCCAGATCGGCTTCTATCCGCGGGTGCCGTTCTACTCGCAGATGTTCCAGGACGCGGGTTTCCCGGAAGCCGCGCAGGGCGAGCTCAGCGACCGCATGATCGACTCCCTGGTGGTGCACGGCACCGCGGAGCAGGTGAAAGAGCGGCTGCGGGCGCTGCCTGAGTTCGGGGCGAACGAACTCCTCGGCATGGTGATCCTGCCGCCGGGCGACAGCGACGCGATGCAGCGGACGATGGCGGTGCTTGGAGAGCTGGCGGCGGAATAGGCCCTGGGGCAGGCCGCTACTTCGTTAGTGCCGGGTAGACGCCGCCGAAGATAGCTTTGGCGGCGGCTTCCGCGTCGGTGCGCGACATGTTGCCCTGCAGGTCGGCTGCCGACCGGGCGGATTGCCCGCCACGGCTGAACACGTCCATTGCGATAAGGCTCCGACCGTCGTGAAACCAGGCCCGGTAGGCATTGGCGGATATCCGGGTTGTGCCGCCCGAGGCGTCCTTTGATTCGAGGTAACTCACGGCGTAGGTGAACAGTCCTGTTTTGCCGGGAGCGAGATCTATCGCGCCGAACTCCCAGTGGAGTTCAGGGTTTTCGATGTGCGCCGTTGGCAGGGCTGACTTCAACGATCGTTGGGCTTCGGCGGACTGGTATGCCGCGGGGTCGAGCTTGCCACAGATGAAAGGGTCGCAGGCGGTCGCCTGCAGCAGGACGAGGACGTTCGCGCCGCCCGCGGTCGTCGCGGTCGAGGCGAAGGTCGCGCTCGCGCCGATGGGTACTGCGCGGACGTCGCTGGAAGTGAAACCCGGGACGGTGGCCGAGACGGCCTGCAGCAACTGCTCGGAGGTTGGGGCTGCGCCGGCGGGCGCCGAACCATTCGCCTTACCGCCCTTGCCGGCGTCGTCGGAGCCGCCGCCACCGCAGGCGACGAGGGCGAAGGCGGCGACCAGGAACAAGGCGAGCCGAACCACGCCGGAACTCTTGCATGTGCTGCGCGTCGCGTCCATCGCATGGGATGCAGCATTCGCCCTCCACCGCCACGAGCTTTTTACACGACGGTTACCAGCCGATGGGTTTTCTATCCGCTGCGCTGTCGAACCTCCTAACAGCGCGGGCTGAAGCGGATTCGAGTCTACCCGTGCCGACTGGTGGAGAAGCATGCGGCCGATTCGTGGATTGATGTTTTTCGGCGGAGTTGCCCTGGCAGCGATTGCCCTGCTGGCCGTGAGCCTGAGGCCCGGCGACCAGGTGCCGACGGCGGATGCAGCCGGCGTGCTGCCGGCAGGATGGCCTTCCACGCTGCAGATCGGCGTCGCGGATTCGCCGGGCGGCGCCGCGGCGATGAAGTCGGTGGCGCCCTATGGTTTCCGGTACCAGTACCTGGCGGGCGGTGTGAACACGGGTAACGGCTGGTCGAATTGGAACAGCGGCGGGCAGTTCGCCACGTATTACATCCAGGACTCGGTCGCGAACGGCATCATCCCGGTGTTCACGTACTACCAGATTCGCCAGAGCGCGCCCGGCAACGGCATGGGCGAAACCGACGGCGTGACCAGCAACCTGCAGAACACGGCGACGATGACGGCGTTCTACAACGACCTGAAGCTGTTCTACCAGCGCGCGGGGGCGTTCCCGAACAACAAAGTGGTCCTCCATGTTGAGCCGGACATGTGGGGCTACATCCAGCAGCGGGGCGGCGACAACGCGGCGAACTTCCAGGTGAAGGTCGGTTCGACGGGGCTGAGCGAACTGGCGGGGTTGCCGGACAACGCGAGCGGGCTGGCCCGGGCGGTGGTGAAGCTGCGCGACACCTACGCTCCGAACGTAATCCTCGGTTATCACGTCAGCATCTGGGGCACCGGAGTCGATATCCAGTACAGCCAGACGCCCGACGCGCAGACGGATGCGCTGGCGACGCGGGCCGGCAACTTCTACAACTCGCTGGGCGCCAACTTCGATGTCTCGTTCGCGGAGTTCAGCGACCGCGACGCTGGTTTCAAGCAGTACATCTACGGCGATGGCGGCGGTTCGTGGTTCGATGCCGACGACTTCGCGCGGCATGCGCGGTTCCTCGGCAAATTCTCCAGCGTCACTCAGAAGCGGATCGTGTTGTGGCAGATCCCCCAGGGCAACACCAAGATGCGGGCGATGAACAACACCTGGAACCACTACCAGGACAACCGCGTGGAGTGGCTGTTCGACGACCCGACGCGGGCGCACCTCCAGAGCTACATCAACGCCGGCGTGGTGGCGTTCATGTTCGGGCGAGGCGCCGACGGGGCGACCTGCGCGTGCGATGGGAACGGCGACGGTGTCGGTGACTTCCAGGGGCTCACGAGTAAGCTCGACTACCTGAAGGAGCTCGGCGTCACCGTCATCTGGCTCCTGCCCTTCTATGAGTCGCCCCTCCGCGACGACGGCTACGACATCGCGGACTACCGCAAAATCAACCCGACGTACGGCACCCTGCGCGAGTTCCGCAACTTCCTCGACCGCGCCCACGCGATGGGACTGAAGGTCATCACCGAGCTGGTGCTGAACCACACGAGCGACCAGCACGCCTGGTTCCAGCGCGCCCGCC
>CAZKZR010000310.1:0-4444 GCA_964557245.1 uncultured Anaerolineaceae bacterium
GACCCCCTGCGTGTAAAGCAGGTGCTCTGACCAACTGAGCTAATCGCCCACGAACTTCGATTGTCGCGGGACGGGGTGGGTTGTGTCACTTCGCGAGATTGGGTGTCTGGTCCACCTATTGCGCCGCGATGTGCGAAAGGCAGGCCACGGCCGATTCCACTTCGAGGGCGGCGATGCGCTGATCTTTCACCCATGAGCGGAACGCCGCTTCGTCCCACTTCCCAGCGGTCCGATATTCGTCCAGCGAGGGGTAGTTCTTCGCCGCCAGCCGCAAGTCCATCAGGGACCGGTTGCGCTCGACCGCTTCGGCTGCCTCACCCGAGGCGAAGGCGGCGTCGATGCGGGCGTTCTTCCGCCCGAGGACCGCGCTGATCTTGCCGGGGGTTTCAAAGTAGGCATCGAGCGGTGCGGCCGCGACGAGCTTCGCCGCTGAAAGAGTGCCGACCCCGGGGATTCCCGGCAGATTGTCGCTCGCGTCACCGCTGGCAGCGCGGTAGTCCAGGTACCGCTCCCGCGGGAACGGTGTCGCCGACCCATCCGCCGACTTCGGAGCGGTGGCCTCCGCGAAATTGGCCGTCGTGATTACCAGCCGCTTCACCGGCGAATAGATCGAGACGCGTTCGTCCACGAGTTGCAGGAAGTCGCGGTCGGTCGAGCAGATTCGGGCGATGTCGCTGTGGCCAAGCACCTCGGTCGCGATCAGGTCGTCGGCCTCGGTGTTCTTGCCACGCAGGATGCTGATGGGTAGCGCAGCCATCGCCATCTCCGAAAACTGCCGAACCCCCTCCAGCACGTACTTTTCGAACTCCATGAAGTTGGGGTCCGATTCGCGCCCGGTCTGATAGGCGGGGAATACGCCGCGTCGCCGCAGTGGCCGTCCTTCATCAAATGCGATTACGAGCTTCGTGGTTCGGACGGTTTCCGCATCGAACATGCTAGCCTGGCCGTCCCGCCGTGGTGCGCCCATTTCGGGAGGCTCGCCGGCGCGGATGGCGAATCCGATCGCGCTCTGCGTAAGCCCGAGCAACGCGGCGCGCACATATTGCTCCGGCGTGTCCGCGCCCATCGGGCGGCGCAGGGCGTGGAAGCCCGCCCAGGCGATGTTGTTCCCGTCGACCACGAGCAGCATGCCGCCAGTATCCCGCTACGGAGCCGTCGCGGTCGATTCGAGTTCGATCGGTTCGACGAACACCCAGCGGTCCCGGTCGGAGTACTTGAGCACGGCGCCTTGTTCGACGGCGAGACGCATCCTGTTCGTGTAGCCGGTCATGAACATTCCGTGCGGGTTGAGTTCGAGCGCCCGGTCGATGAGCGGCACGATCAAATCCGCCGGACGTTTGAGGCCGAGGCGTGCTGTCGCCTGGCCCAGCGCATCGCCGGCCGCCAGCCCGAAGTCTTCGTCGAGCTGGGCGAATGCCTCATCGGCGTCCACCAGGCGGGAGGGTGGGCCATCGACGCCTGCGGCAAGCAACGCCCGCGCGTGTTCGGTCGCGTAGTGCCGCTCGAGGGGCATCAGGCTCGCTGCGGAATCGTAGTGGTTGGCGGCGGAATCGAAGCGCTTGCCCGCGTACGCGTCCCAACCCTGGTTTGCGCGGTAATCCGCAACGGGCAGGCGGACTGCGAAAAACATCGCGAGCACCACGGCCGGCGCAACCGCCGCAAGCCGCACCCTCGGTGACAGTGCGGACCTTCGCCGGGCGGGCGCCTGGCGACCTTCGCCGGCCAGGATGCCGACAGTTACGAAGAAAATCGCCTGTGGCGCGAGGGAAACGGGATTGAGCAGCGTCAGCGCGCCGTACGCCGCCAACGCGGACCAAACCCACGGCTGAGTGGACACGGTCGCGGTAGCCTGTGTTGCTCGCTTGCGGGTGGCCGCGACGCCGTTGGCCGAAGAGAGCGCGACCAGTGCCAAGAGGGCCAAGAGTGCCGGGATGCCGTAGTTTGCGGCGGTGTCCAGGGCGAAATTGTGGCTGCTCTGCGCTACCAGGTCGTAGCTTTCGAACGCTCCGCCGAGGTCTTCCGGCCGGTGTATAGGGAACGCGAGATAGAGCCCGTCCGGGCCGGCACCGTGCAGCGGCTCGGCCCGGATGACCTCGAGCGTGCCCTGCCAGAGGGCAAAGCGGGTTGAGCCGCCGGCATCGGCGCCTGTCACGCCGCTTTGCACGCGGGAAGCTGTCCCTCCGAGGCTGCCCGCGCCGAGGCTCAGCAGGGCGCCAACGAGGAAACCAGCGGCGAGCGCGGAGCCGGGCCGCCGCAGTTCTCGCCAGGGGTTTCGGGCGACCCACCAGCTCACCGGGACGAGCAGCGCGAAGAGCACGAGCGCGGCGAGGCCGGCGCGGCTTTCGCTTTCCAGGACGACGAAGGCGACCGCTGTTGCCACAGCCGCCGGGAGCGCCAGCCCCAACCGTCCGGGGCGGGCCGCCACTACTGGCACTCCGGTCAAGGCAACGACCGCGAATGCGGCCAGTTCGTTTGCGTTTCCGATGGTGCCGATGGCGCGCGCGGAGGTATCGGTCCACCAGTTCACGGGGTCCAGCCCGACGGCCTGGATGACGGTGTAGAGAGCTACGGCAGCCCCACCGACGAGCACAAAGAGGGCGACGCGGGCGTGTTCGCCTTTCGAACCGAGGCGGACGCCACCGGCGAAGAGCACTACATAACAGAGCTGCGTGAGGAAGCCCTGGCGGTACTGGTAGACGCCGAGGGCGCTGCCCCGAGGGTCAATCGCGAGGAGTTCCGAGATAACGAGGAAGGCAACCCATGCAGTGAGAGCGGCGCGGACCGGGGGGCTCACGGGTAGGGTGAATCCGTCCATCGCGAGGCCGGCCAAAACGAGTGCCGCGGCGACGAAGAGCCCCGTCTGCTTGATCAGCGTGAAGTCGTCATAAAGCTGCGGGAAGAAGGCAGCGGGGACGATGGCGAGGGCGACGAACATGCCTGCCATCACGAGGAAGCCGGCGCGTTGCGAGGCCGAACGGGCGGCGCCAGCGCCAACAGCAGTCACGTTGGCGAATGGTACGAGGGCGGCCCCTCAGGCGCACCGCGATGGTTCAGACGCCCTTAGGGCGGGCCCAGCTGACGCGAGAGTCGATGACGCGCTCCATGGTGTGTTCGACCGGCGAGAACCCGTGTCCAAGCCAGAAGGGTGCCCCCGAGGGGTTTCCGGACGCGAAGTGCAGCGTGCAGGTGGAGTAGCCCGCGGAGGCGGCCCACTTCATCGAATGGGCCAGGAGGGCCGCGCCGACTCCGCCGCTGCGGGCCTCGTCGCTGACGATGCCCTCGAAGAGGTAGACGTCCGTGGCGGAATGCACGATCGGCGGGGTGAAGCCGGGGCGCAGGAAGGTCTGCATGCCGACGGGGCGGCCGTCTTCGTAGGCGACGAAGTAGGGCACGTCAGCGTTGCGGAGTGCGGCGAGGTTGAACTCGCGGGCGGCCGGCTCGGCGACGTGCAGGACCGGCCAGAACATCGGCGACTGCCAGTGCCAGGCGTTCAGGCTGTCGGCGAGACCGAGGACATCCTCGATGTCCTCGGGGGAGGCGCGTTCGATGGCGACCTGGCGGGGCCGGAATATGGGCACTTCCGGCGCCGTTGGGCGGGTGGCCGCGGACATGTATCGGCCGAAGCCGAGCGTGACCCAGGCCTCCTGGAGCTCCGCATCGGCCGGGACGACGGCGATGCGGTGTGTGAACAGCCCGTTATCGACCCAGGTGCGAGCGAGGACTGCGTAGAGCGCGCGATAGAGCGGCAGCGCCTCCTCGCCGTCGGCGACGGCGTGCCCTTCGAGACCGATTTGGACGGAGTGGGGCGGGATGAACTGGGAAGCAAAGTCCGCCGGTGGGAGCAGCATGCGTTCGCCGCCGAGGAACGCGACAGGCGTGCCGTTTCGTTCGGCGACGGCGACATCGGCGCGCGGGCTGGCGAGCAGTGTTTCAACCATGCGCTGCCAGGCGGCGGGGTCGGCGAAGCGCTGGTCCAGGTGTTCGACGCGGGCGAGGTCGCGCCGGTGGCGCTGGGCGAGGAGTCCGGCGCAGGCGCGCGCGTCTTCTACGGTGGCAGGCCGGGTTTCGACGGAAGGCATGGCGGGCTCCGGAAGGGAATGGGAAGAGGGTAAGGGGTGAGGGCGGGTTTTCCCTGTTTCTGCCTTGTTTCGTGTATGTTACATTTAGATTAAATCCGACCGATTGAATGGGAGAACGAGGCATGAGCACGATGACCACCGACGCAGAATCCGCCGTGAAGCAGGCGAGCAGCCACCTTTATGAGGCGATGACCCACCATTACGGCCCGCTGGACCTTTCGGCCCACCAGCCGCTGGTGAAGGCGATTTCCGAGTACGGGCAGCGCAGCCGCGAGCATGACGACGAAGGGGTAAAGCAGGCGAGCGCGCACGTGTACGAAGCGCTGACGCACCACTTCGGCCCGCGCGACCTCGCGGCGAACGAC
>CAZKZR010000311.1:0-4424 GCA_964557245.1 uncultured Anaerolineaceae bacterium
ACATCATCTCGCCGGAGGGGCGGTTGTTCTTCGCGGGCGAACACGCCTCGCTCGCCCATGGCTGGATCCAGGGGGCGATCGAGAGCGGCCTGCGGGCGGCGATCGAGGTGACGCGGTAGGGCCAAGTCCGCGCCCCGCCGAGTCGAGCATCCCGCTCAACCATGAGGAAAGTGGTTGGTCCCGGGCGCAACCTCCCTCACGGTCGGATCTCGGGAGTGAGACGTCGAGGGCCGACTGGCGTCCCTGCCGCGGGCCTGAGATTATTTGCCCAGATGGAAAGTAGTGCCGGCACTGTGGTCGCGGTCCATCTCAGCGCTACGCACACCTTTTCGAAGCCTTCGCGGCCGTCGATCCTGCTGGTCGAGGGGCTCGGTGTGGAGGGCGACGCGCACCTGGGGGAGACGGTGAAGCACCGCTCGCGGGTGAAGGCTGACCCAACCCAGCCGAACCTCCGCCAGGTTCACCTCATCCACGCGGAGCTGCATGACGAGCTTCGGGAGAAGGGCTTCGACGTGAAGCCCGGCGACATGGGCGAGAACGTCACGACGCGCGGCATCGACCTGTTGAGTTTGCCGACGGGTGCCCTCCTGCGGTTGGGTGAGGAGGCGGTTGTGCGCGTGACCGGCCTGCGCAATCCATGCGCCCAGCTCGACAGCTTCCAGCCGGGCCTGATGCAGGCGGTGCTGGAACGCGACGCCGAGGGGAACCTGGTGCGGAAGGCGGGGATCATGGGGGTGGTGGTGCGGAGCGGGTACGTCCGGCCGGGAGACGCCATTGTGGTTGAGGCGCCGGCGGGGGCTTCATCGCCGCTGGTTCCTGTTTAGGAACGACCCTAGCATCCGGATTCGGCGCGAGCGGGAATTCCAAGCGAGGGTTAGTACCGTGCCACGAATGAAAGAGGACCGGTTCGCGGAGTTTATGCAAGCTCCGCTCGTGGGCGTGATAGCGACTCTGCGGAAGGACGGGATGCCGTACACGGTGCCGGTGTGGTGGCTCTGGCAGCCTGATGGCATCTGGATCACGGGCACGTATAACCGGGTGTGGTGCAAGCAGCTGCTGGCCGATCCGCGTGCTTCGCTCTGCATCGAGTCCGGCCGGCCCTTGTCGGGACACGTCGAATTCGACGGGCATGTGACCGTCGTCCATGCGAAGGAGGCGGACATTTGGCCGATCTCCAGGTTGCTTGTGGAGAAGTACGTTGGCAGGGACGACCCGGCGAACGCCGAGGCGGTGGAGAAGTTCTTCGACAACATGAAGACAGAGCCGAGACTGCTCTTCCGCCTCACGCCTGAGGTGACCCGGGCGATCGACATGAGTGTTTACCGCGGCAAGCGGCAGGATCGGGAGTTCCAGGAGTCCGGGCGAGTGTGAGCAGGCCCCGGTCGGCGCGGGGCTGCCAACCTGGAGAATCACCCTGAAACAGGTTGAAGGCAGCTACCGGATTAGCGATGTCCAGGAAGTGCAAGGGAAAGAGTAGCAACGTGGAGCCCGAGAGCCCCCCGGGGCCTCGGCGTAGCGCTTGAGCGCCGGGATCCGGTCCTAAGGCAGCAGCGCCGAGACCTTCGCCGGCGTAAGGCCGCGCTCTCGGACGGCCGCGAGGATGCCTGGCAGCGCTTCGAGGGTGTTGTAGCCGCCGAGATGCATGATGACGATCGAGCCGCCCTGCACGTTGCCCGCGACCTTCGCGACGATTCCCGCGGCCGTGGGGCCGCCCTCCTCTGGAGGCTGCCAGTCGGCGGTGTCGACGTCCCACATGATGCTATAGGGATAGCCTGCGGCGCCCACGGCTGAGAGCACATCGCTATCAACCGCCCCATACGGGGGGCGGAAGAGCGGACGAGGGGAGACGCTCGTGTAGCGCGCGATCGCCGCTTCCGCCCGCGCCAGTTCGGAGGCCATCTGCGCTGCTGTGAGCTCGCGGAAGTCGGGATGCGAGTAGCTATGGTTCCCGAGTTGGAAGAGGTCCGGGTGCGCCTCTATGAGAGCGAGCACCTGCCGTCCGGCATCGGTGTTGGGGTTCTCGGCCATGGCCCCGGTCATGAAGATGGTGGCCGGCACCTGGTTGGCGATGAGCCAGTTCACGATGTTGAGCGCCGGATCGACCCGCCCGCCCATGTCGAACGTGAGCGCGACGAGGTTCGAGGAGCGCGCGCCGTGGTCGATCCGGATGCTGGCGCCGGGGGGAGCCGGCGTGGGTGTGACGGGCGAGCCAGCCGGGATCCGCAGTACCTGGCCGACGACGATGGTGGTGCCGCTGAGGCCGTTCAACGCCTGGATCGCCTCGACCGTCGTGCCGAAGCGGCGGGCGATGGAGTACAGCGTGTCGCCTGCCACGACCGTGTAGAACGCCCTGGGAGGAGCGGGAGTGGGAGTAGCTGGCGGCTGCGTGGTCGCACTCGCTGCCGGCGTGCTGGTCGGGGCGGCTGGACTCGAGGTCGGCGCCGGGGAGGACGTAACGGCCGGCGAGGCCGTGGTTGTAGCCGTGACCGTGGGCGTTGGCTTTGGTTCTCCGCCGGAACGGCACGCTACCGCCCCAAACATTGACGCCACGGCCGCCAGCAGGAGAACTCCGTACAGCACGCGACCGAACATCACGTGCACCAGCATCGCCTCGCCGGGCCATGGCTACGACGGCCAAACGGGCGCGCGCGCCGGGGCGGAAGTCGCCGGTTTAGAGCCCCGCAGCCTCGGCGTAGCGCTTGAGCGCGGGAATGACCTTGTCCGCCGGCTCCGGGCGGAGGCCGAAGAGGCAGCGTTCAACGCCCATGGAGGCGTAGTTCTCGATGGCTTCCTGTGAGGGCGGGACGCCGAAGACCGAGACGGGGATGTCGCCGCGGCCGGCGGCCTTCGCCTTCTCGCGCAGCTCCGCGATCATCTGGCCGAGGACTGCGCCGGAACGGCCGCCGATGGGCATCCAGCCGTCCCCGTACTCGATGACGCGGTCGATGGTGCGTGGGCCGGCGCCGCCGACGAGGATCGGCGGGTGCGGCTTCGCGGCGGGCTTGGGCCAGGACCAGATGGGGTCGAAGTTCACGAACTTGCCGTGGTACTCGGCTTCGTCTTTCGTCCAGATCTCCTTCATGGCGAGGATGCGTTCGCGCAGGATCTTCCAGCGCAGCGTGGGCTTCGTGCCGTGGTTCTCCATCTCCTCCTCGTTCCAGCCGCCGCCGATGCCGAAGAGGAAGCGCCCGCCGGAGAGGAAGTCGACGCTGGCGACTTCTTTGGCGAGGGTGATGGGGTCTCGTTCCATGACGAGGCAGATGCCGGTGCCGACCTTGAGGTTCTTCGTCACGGCGAAGGCCGCGGCGCTGGCGACGAACGGGTCGTGCGTGTGGGAGTACTCCATCGGCAGGGGCGCGCCGCCCGGCCACGGGGTGCGGCGGCTGGTGGGGATGTGCGTGTGCTCTGGGAAGAAGAGCGATTCGAAGCCGAGGTCCTCGCAGGCTTTCGCGAGCTCGTGCGGCGGGATTGCGTAGTCGGTTGGGAACATCTGGACGCCGAATTTCATGGAGCACTCCTGTCAGGCCTGGGCGGACTGCGGGATTCTAGCGAAGTAGTGGAAAGATGGCGCGGGCATCCCGGGCGGCGATCTAGCGATGCTTTTGCAACACAAACTGGTGTGAACACGATGGAGGAGGGAAGCAGCGAAACGTACGATCGAGTCGGTAATTAGTTGAATGCAAGCAACTTCAGATTTGCTCCGGACCGGTATAGCGGGATTGGACGAGGTGCTCCACGGAGGGCTTCCGCGGGGCCGTGTGATCTTGATCGAAGGGCATCCGGGGTCGGGCAAGACGACGCTTGGCCTGCAGTTCCTGATGGAGGGCGTGGCGCGCGGCGAGCGGTGCCTGCACGTCACGCTGGGCGAATCGTTGGAGGAGCTTCGGGAGGTGGCGGCAGGGCACGGCTGGTCGCTCGATGGGATCGAGACGGTCGAGTTAACGGCGGAACAGACGACGCTGAACCCGGCGACTTCGTACACCGTGTTCGAACCGGCGGAGGTGGAGCTGGACGACACGCTGGGGCAGGTGCTGGCGGCGGTGGAACGCGCGGCGCCCGACCGTGTGGTAATCGACTCACTCTCGGAGTTCAGGCTGCTGGCCGAGAGCCCGCTGCGGTACCGGCATCAGACGCTGGCGCTCAAGCAGTTCCTCAGCGGGCGCGGCTGCACGGTCCTGCTGCTCGATGACCGGACGAGTGGGATGGGCGACCTGGACCTCCACAGCATCACCCACGGGGTTGTGTCGCTTGAGCAGCTTTCGCCGGAATACGGCGGCGCGCGGCGCAGACTGCGGGTGGTAAAGCTGCGGGCGCAGGGCTACCGCGGCGGCTGGCACGATTTCAACCTTGACCGGGGCGGCATCACCGTCTTCCCGCAGCTGTCATCGAGCGAGCACCAGGAGCTGCCGCCGGGGCCGCTGCTC
>CAZKZR010000312.1:0-4419 GCA_964557245.1 uncultured Anaerolineaceae bacterium
AGCGGTCGGGCGTCACATCTCCATCATTTATCCCGAAGATCAGGCATCCGCCGAGGTGGCACAGGAGCGCCTCACGGAGGTTTATGCAGGAGCGGCGTTCGTCGGTTCTCCCACGCAGCGCAGGCACAAAGATGGGCGGATCCTGGACGTGCTCATTTCCGCATTTCCACTGCGGGATGCCGCCGGCGAAATCATCGGCGTTGCCAGCACGGCCACCGACATGACCGAGCGGTTGAAGGCTGAAGCCGCGGCTCGCACCGGTCTCGCGGACCTCGACGCCGTCTTCGCGAGCTCTCGGGACAGCCTGATCCTCATCGATACGGACGGGATGGTCATTCGCATCAACCCTGCGGCCCGCCGGTCGTTGCAGGTTGCCCGCGGTCCTGTCGCCCTCGAAGGGCGCCCGTGGGTGGAGGTCATGCCGGAGTCCGGAAAGGCGGAGTTTCGTGCGCACTTCGCCGCGGCGCTCGCCGGTAACACCGTCTCGTTCGAGCGGCAGATTGCACTCGATGGCGAATCCCGCTGGTTCGATGTCGCCTACGCACCGGTTCTCCTCGAGGACGGGACGGTGCGCGGCGTGCTCATCACCGCCCGAGACGTCACCGAGCGCCGGCGGACCAACGAGGCGCTGCTCCAGGCACAGAAGTTGGAATCCCTTGCGGTGCTCGCCGGGGGAATCGCCCACGATTTCAACAATCTGCTTGTCGGCATCCTCGGAAACGCCGGTCTCGCGCTCGTCGAATTGCCTCCCTCTTCGCCCGCCCGCCCGACGATCGAAGCCATTGAGCTCGCCGGTCAGCGCGCGGCCGAACTCGCCCGGCAAATGCTGGCGTACTCCGGGCGCGGCAAGCTCGTCATCCAGGACTCTGACGTCAACAGCCTCGTCGAGGAGATGACGCATCTCCTCCGCGTCTCCATCGGTCGGCGCATCTCGCTCCGGCTGGATCTCGTCTCTGGGATCCCCCTGGTCAAGGCCGATGCGACTCAACTCCGCCAGGTCATCATGAACCTCGTGGTCAACGCCTCCGACGCCATTGGAGACCAGGAAGGGACGATAGCCGTCGCAACCGGGATGCTCGAGGCCACTGCGGAGATCCTCAGCCAGCAGTATTTCGCCCCGGACCTCAAGCCCGGCAAGTACGTGACGATAGAGGTCACTGACACCGGCGCGGGGATGGACGCCGCGACGATCGCCCGAATTTTCGATCCATTCTTCACAACCAAGTTCACGGGCCGCGGGCTCGGGCTCGCCGCCGTACTCGGGATCATGCGAAGCCACAACGGTGCGATTAAAGTCGAAAGTACCCCAGGCGAAGGCACCACGTTTCGGTTGCTTTTGCCCGCCATCCTCTCAGAGGTTTCCGCCATGGCTCCATCCGAGAAACCCGCGCCCTGGACCGGCTCCGGCACCGTCCTCGTTGTCGATGACGAACCGACGGTTCGCGCGGTGACCGTACGCGCCCTCCGCGCGTTTGGCTTCGACGCGATCGAAGCGGAAGACGGGGCAGCCGGCCTGGAACTCTTCGCGGCCAACCGGGATCGCATCGTCGCCGTCCTGTTGGATATGACGATGCCCAGGATGAACGGCGAGGAGGCGTTCGCGGAACTACGCAAGCTCGACCCGAACGTGCGCATCATCCTGATGAGTGGCTACACCGAACAGGACGCAACCGGCCGCGGAATGGGCGAAGGGCTCACTGGCTTCATCCAGAAGCCATACGAACTCTCGACGCTTCGCTCGGCGCTCCAGAGCGCTCTTCAGCCTCCACCGGAGAGTTAGAACATGCGTGCGGTATACTCCCCGCTGTGAGTGACGAGGGACGCATTGTCGCGGCTGACCTGGGAGCGGAAGACGGCGAGGAACGCAACCTCCGGCCGCAGTTGCTGCAGGACTTTCCCGGGCAGGAGCGCACGAAGGAGAACATCTCCATCGCCATCCAGGCTGCGAAGGCCCGCGGCGAGGCCTTGGATCACCTCCTCTTGTACGGGCCTCCCGGCCTTGGCAAAACCACGCTGGCCAACATTGTCGCTCACGAAATGGGCGTCGCTATCCGCACAACGAGCGGCCCCGCATTCGAGCGCCCCGGAGACCTTGCCGCCATCCTCACCGGCCTCAAAGAACACGACATCCTGTTCATCGACGAGGTGCACCGGCTGTCTCGGGCAGTCGAGGAGATCCTCTATCCGGCGATGGAAGACTTCGCGCTGGACCTCGTGATTGGGAAGGGGCCAGGAGCGCGCACGGTGCGCCTCGCGATGCCGCGATTCACACTCATCGGGGCAACCACCCGCTACGCGATGATCAGCGCCCCACTCCGTGACCGGTTCGGCTCGGTATTCCGGCTGGACTTTTACGATGCAGCCACGCTGACAACCATCGTGAAGCGTTCTGCCAGCATTCTCGGTTCAGAGATCCCCGAAGATGCCGCGTTCGAAATCGCACGTCGTTCGAGGGGCACCCCCCGAATCGCCAACCGGCTCCTCCGCCGGGTGCGCGATTACGCGGAGGTCCGCAGCGGCGGGCCGATCACGCTCGCGGCGGCTCGCGAAGCACTCGCGATGCTGGACGTCGATGACCTCGGGTTGGATGACTCAGACCGCGCCGTGCTTCGCTGCATCATTGAGAAGTTCAACGGCGGTCCGGTCGGCCTGGAAACCATCGCCGCAGCGATCTCGGAAGAGTCCGACACCATCATGGACGTGTACGAACCGTTCCTGCTCCAATGCGGGTTCCTCAACCGCACGCCGCGTGGCCGCATCGCCACACCCGCGGCGTATCGCCACCTCGGTTTACCGGTCCCCCGGGCGTTGCCAGGTGCGCAGTCGGGCCTCTGGGACGCCGAGCAATCCGATGACATCGAGTAGAGACCCAGATCGCAGATTAGGCGCCGCCGGCGCGGAGGGTGCATGGCACGACAATTAATCTCATCCGGCGGCCCGTTCGAGGACATCGTTGGGTATTCGCGCGCCGTCCGGACCGGCAACCACGTATTCGTGTCTGGCACTACTTCAGCGCAGGCTGACGGCACCGTGTTTGGCGACAACAGCGCCTACCTGCAGGCGCAGGTTGCTTCGAGATCATCGCCGGGGCGCTAACCGAAGCCGGAGCGACCATGGACCACGTGGTCCGCACGCGCATGTTCGTCACGGACATCACGCGCTGGGAGGACTTCGCCAAGGCGCACCACGAGGCGTTCAAGTGGGTGAAGCCCGCCGCCACCATGGTCCAGGTCTCCGCGCTCATCGATCCCCGCATGCTGATCGAGATCGAAGTCGATGCCGTGATTGACGATGCCGAAGAGGGCGAGGCTTAGCCTCGGCGGCCTTCAGTTATCCGCACGGCATTTCTGTGGGCATCGGCTTCGGCGGAGTCGTCCAGTGCCGCCAGTTCCACGTTGTCGCCATATCGCCTGCGGAGCGCCGCGAGGATCAGTTCATCCGCCAGCGCCGGGTTCTTTGGCAACAGGCTACCGTGGAGATACGTGCCGATAGCGTTGTTTCGGCGGGCGCCCTCGGTCCCGTCCGCGTGGTTGTTGCCGGCGCCGCGCTTGACCCGGCCGAACGGCGCCTGGCCCGGCCCCAGGTAGGTGCGGCCGCCGTGATTCTCGAACCCCACGACTTCTCCGCCCGCGGTGTCCAGGATCACGTCGCCGATGCATCGGTCTGCCACCGGGCCGGGGTGCCGTGTCTCCAGGTCGAACACAGAGATCCCGTGGATGACGCCGCCCTCGTTATCAACATAACGGTGTCCGAAGAGTTGGAAGCCGCCGCACACCGCGAGCATCGGCATTCCTTCGTCCGCTGCGGTGCGTAGGTCATCCGCCTTCAGCTGCAGGTCATCGGCAATGCGCCGCTGTTCCCGGTCCTGCCCGCCGCCGACCAGCACAAGGTCGAACAGTTTTGCGTCGAACGGGTCGCCGACGTTGACTTCGGTCAGCACGAACGTGATTCCGCGCGCCTCACAGCGGTAGCGGAGCGCGATGACGTTCCCCCGGTCTCCGTAGATGTTCATCACATCCGGATACAGGTGCGCGACGCGGATTTCCATCGCTCCCAGTGTGCCCCGACGGTGCGGTGATAGCTATCCTGCCGGGACCGCCGGTGGCGGGCCGCCTGCCATCATCGCCATCGTCTCTGGTGAGGGATCGAGGTCCCGGCAGAGCAGTGCGGTGAGGTTGTACACGCCGATCGTGGCATCGTTCCGCTGTTTTTCGTAGGCCGCCAGGGCTTCATCGAAGCTGGAAGAACCGCTGAACGTGCTGTGCAGCGCGTTCGCCAGTTCGTCGGCATCGCGGAAGGCGTCGTTGATACCCTGCCCAAGGAGCGGGTCGCGATAGTAGCCGGCATCGCCGACCAACGCCCACCCCGGCCCATACGGCTTGCGGTAGAAGCTCTTGTGCGGGGTCAGTCCCATGAGCT
>CAZKZR010000313.1:0-4416 GCA_964557245.1 uncultured Anaerolineaceae bacterium
CCGCATCGGTGTGCAGGAGGACGCGGTGAGAGGCCTGACCTGCGAACTCTCGGAGCACCCGCGAGACCTCAGCGATCGGCTGAACCGTGCCGACCTCGTTGTTCGCCAGCATCACGCTCGCGACAACGGTCCCGGGCCGCAACGCGCCGCGAAACTCGTCGATGCTGATTCGCCCGCTCGAATCACAGCCGAGCGTAGTGACTTCGAAGCCGAGCTCCTCGAGGTGCTGCGCGACATGCAACCCGGCATGGTGCTCGATCGCGGTCGTGATGATGTGATTGCCCGCTCCCGCTCGTCGCATCGCATAGGCGATGCCCAGCATCGCCGCGTTGATGCTCTCGGTGCCGCCACTCGTGAACAGGACCTCTGATGTGCGCGCACCGAGACAACTCGCCACAGTCTCTCGAGCAGCGTCTACGGCCGCCTGCGCGTCCCGCCCCACCGCGTACAGCCCGCTCGGGTTGCCGAACCGTTCACCAAGGAACGGGAGCATGGCCTCGCGGGCCTCGCGCCGCAGGGGCGATGTGGCGGCATGGTCAAGGTAAATCACGAATCGATTGTGTCGCGAAGGGAAGGGGGTGTCGATTCAAGCGTAGGGTGAGTGTCGATGCCCGATGATGAGATGCATGCGCTGAACCTCGTCCTGAACGAAGCGACGTTGAGGCAGACTGCGATCGACCAGGCGGAGCGCCGCGTGATCATTACGTTTCTTCCTTTATGAAGCGGTTTCCTCGCAACCGAGCCCGTCGAGTGTGCCCTGGAACCAGTTGGCCGCATCGTCGGGTCACTGCGAGACGGACGGTGGGACGACCGCAAAGCGCCGACCCTGCCACTGACGCTCGAGCAGTTGCCGGGCCTGATCGCTTCAACCCAGCAAGCTGTTTACGGCGACCTCCTGAACCAGCCCCTGAAAAGGGACGAGCACTGGCTATCAAGGCTGAGTTTCGACAACACGTTTTCGACCACCGAGGGCGTTAAGAACCACGTGGCGCTGTTTCAGAACCCCGGGTCACGTCACCTCGATGTCCTGATCTCGTTCGACAACGCGACTTTCAGGACGCCCGACGGCGCCGAGGTCTCGCTGGGGTCTCTCGACCAGCAGGTGCGCGCCTGGTGGTCAGGAATGCGCGAAGGGTCGGTCGAATCAGGAACGGCTGGCATCCGCCTGTTCGCGCCCCGGAAATCAATCTGGCAACGACTGCTCACGGCTTGGAAACGCTGATTTCGCCACCCCGCAATTGTCCCTCCCCCTCCGCATCCCCTACCCTTGCCACCCGTGCCAGACCAATCCCTCCTCACCGATGACGTCCGCGCTCTCATCGGGCAGGAGACCGACATGGGGACCGTGGATGTCACTGCAAAGGCCTGGCGACGTGCGGTCGAGGTTTACACCGGCAAAGTGCCGGCGGAGACGCCGGCCAACGGCGAGCCCGTCTCCGGATACGCGATTGCCGCGCTCGAAACCGACTACGAGCTGACCGAGCTGCCGCCGCTCATGCCCAACTCCATCCTCATCACCAACCAGTGGGAGTTCGAACGGCCGCTGCGCATGGGCGAGACGCTGCACGCGTCCTACCGGCTCATCGACATCAGCGAGCGGTTCGGGGGCCGCTTCGGCTACAGCCTCGATTACCGGGCAGAGGTGGTGTACCGCGATGCGTCCGGCGCGATCGTCGCCCGCAGCGGACGGACCATGACCCAGTACTCCGCCGCCGACGCGCGTGACCGGGATGGCGACGCATGAGCGTGGACAGCGCCGCGCTTCGCGAGGGCGACGAGCTTCCGGTCCTCCACCTTCAGCCGGACCTCGGCCAGGTGATCCGCTACTGCGCCCTGCAATGGACCTTTCCCGTGTTCTTTTATGACCCGGAAGCAGCCAAAGTAGCGGGGATGCCAGGGACCATCGTCCCAGGCCCGCTAAAGGTCGGGCTGCTCTACCGCGCCGTGGATGAGTGGCTCGGAGACTCCGGCTGGATTCGGCAGGTGCGCGCGGCACATCGCCGACCAGACCCAACCAACCGGCCGATCGACATCGCCGGGCGCGTCGCGCGGGTGTACGAAGAAGCGGGCGCGCGCCGCGCGGATCTCGAGTTGGCCATCATCAACGAGCAGGGCGAGCCGAGTGTGCGCGGCTTCGCCGTGGTGGAGTTCTACTCGCCCGCCTGACGGGCCAGGTTTCGTGCCACATGGAGCGTCACCGCCTCCCTGGCCTCCAGCGCCAGCGGCAGGGCTTCTCGCCCCTCGGTTGCCTTCGAACCCGCCAAACGCGCGGCGCCGACGTTCACGGCCCCGTCTCGCGCACCCACCTCGGTTGGCTTCTGAGCGAACCAGCGCTCCAGTGGGATGCCACCCAGCGTCGCGTCCTGTGCAAACTCTAGTGGCACGTCGAAATCCTTCGGCTCATCGCCCCACCAGGCGATACCCACATCGCTGAGCCGCACTGATTGCCCGGCTCCGATGCGGAAGGCCAAGCGGCCGCCACGCCCGAGCACGCGCGCGAACACCACCGCTGGCTCCTGAGCCACCGCCAACGTCTCGACGGCGAAAACGCCGCCTTCATCCAGCGGCAGCTGCACCGGGATGAGCAACCACCGAGTCGCCTCGTCTTCGTTCGTGACCTCGATATCGAGTATCAGAGCAGCTGAAGGAGGCCGCTGGCGCACGAACCGCACTAATTTCGCGGAGTTGCTCAATCCTCGGCCCCGCCGTCGCGGATCTTCTGGACCTCGGCGGCGTTCAGGCGTTTGCCAGCGCGTGGTTCGAATCCGCCCTTGCGTTCCACCTCGTCATGGACGAACCCGTCCACATCCAGCTTCTCGGGCTTCGCGTTGAGGATGTCGGCCGGACCATTCAGCCTGTCCGGGTAGGAGCCGCTGGCCGGATCAAGCGCCTTCGGCAGCACCCCGCCGTTGTCCGCGGTCGCCTTGGCGATAGCCGCCGCGTCCTCCTCGTCCCGGTCGCGGTTGTAGGCGCCCACCATGGAAGAGAGCATCTGGTCTTCGGTCACGCGGCTCGAAGGTGCGCCAGCGCTTTCGTTTGAAGTGCCCATCCCGGCCCACATCTGAACGCCGCCCTCGCGGCCCATGTAGACAGAGTTTTCGCCTTGCCAGGCGCCGCCCGGGTGTTTCAACAGGTAGCGGGGGTGGTTCATGAAGTAGAACCAGTCCCCGACACTCGCCGGACGGTCGCCGGGTTTGCCATAGTCCATGGTCTTTGCCGCTTCGGCCTGCTTCATCAGCTTGTTCCGGTGCGGCGCCGCCGCGCCCGAGAAAATGGCCAGCCGGCGCTCCTCCGGCGTGACTTCATCCGTAGATCCGAACTCCCGGTCAAAGGCCTCGTTGCCGACCGCGGCCCGCAGGGTTTCGTACTCCACCGCTACCATCGCCGTGTTGCATTCGGCGATGGTCAATCCATCCAGCCAGGCCCGGATCGCCGCCGAGGCGCTCACCTTCGGCTTTACCTTCCAGGACATCCAGCCCTTCACGTCCCAATAGGTGGGGTTGGCATACCCCGCCTCCATGGCCGGGGTGTACTTGTCGGGGAACTGGGCTTTGTAGTTGTACGAATACCAGACCCCGGAATCCACGGTGGAGCCCGGAGCATTGATGCGGTCCATGTCCTGGACTACTTTCTGGCCCATCTCCGGGTCATCGGCGCCAATTTCGGGCGTGCTGTAAGCCTCGTCGATCGCCGCCGGCGGCATGGGTCTTCCCGCCAAAGTCCCCGTCCGGTTTGAGGGCAGGCATCGTCCCGAGCGCATTCAGCTTCTGCTGCAGCGCCTTCACTTGTTCGCCCTTGCTGCCCTTGGCGAGCACTGGGCGCTGCCCGCCGGCGGTGACCGCGCCCTTGACCGCCTCGCCGGCGAGGAACCGGTTGACTGCCTGATTGCCGGCGGCCCGCTGGTAGGCCACTACCCGCCATGCCGGCGAGAGACCCGTGGAAGACTGAAGACGCGCGCCGGTGACCTTCGGAGCCGCGCGCCGATCCGCACTCGTCTCTCGCGCGGGCGCAACCTCGCGGCCCGCGCTCACCATGCGTGGTCGCCTCGGCCAGAAAAGAGTGGGCCCCGCCTCCCTGCCATCGGGCAAGAATATACGCCCTATTGGGGTGTGCCGGTGTGAAGCCGATGACAATGAGCGCCCCCGCCGCATGTTTCGGCAGGTCAAAATCGACACCGCTCCGTGGCGCCGACGATAATCCTCGGGCCACTCCCAGCGAGGTTCGCCAATGCTGCTTCACGATGTCCTGAGCCACTCCGCCAAGCTCTTCCCGAAGAAGGTCGCCACGATCGACGGCGATGTCGAATACACCTACGCCCAATCGAGCGAGCGCATCCATCGCCTGGCAGCGGGTTTGCTCGGACTTGGGCTGCAGCCCGGCGATCACATCGCCATCCTCGCCAACAACTCCCACCGC
>CAZKZR010000314.1:0-4397 GCA_964557245.1 uncultured Anaerolineaceae bacterium
AAGCGATGGCGTTCTTCTCGTCGGGGCGCTGGAATTCCGGTCCCCCAAGCGGAGGGGGCATGAGCAAAGCCAGCGCCCGCACGCGTTCCGGCTGCTCCACGGCGACCCAGAGGGCGGTCGCGGCGCCCATACTCGCGCCACCGACGATGGCGGTCTGTTCGCCTGCGTGGTCGATAAAAGCGGCCATGTCGCGCCCGAGCGTTTCCCAGGTGTATTCACCGTGCGCTTCCGGGCCGCCCGATTGACCGTGGCCCCGGGCGTCGTAGGTGAGCAGTCGCACCCGCTGATGGACTGCATCGAAATCGAGGCCGGGAGGCAGAACCTGCTCGATGCTGCCCATCAGGCCGTGCCCGAACACCACCAGCGGACCGTTGCCCTGCATCCGGTACCGCAAGCGGTGGCTGTTGATCTCCGCGAATTGGTCCACGATTTGTCAGTTTAGAGGACGGTGACCACAGGACTTTGTAACGTTGATCGCCATGACAGATCCTTCACAGCGGTCGCCCCAGGCGATCAACGACGACTGGGTGCGGCAGGTCAACGTCCGCCCAACCGACTACGACAATTTCCGCGGAGACGTGGACAAGGAGGAGGGACGGCTCTTCGGCGGTCTGGTGCTCGCGCAATCGCTGGTCGCGGCGGGAAGGACCACCAGCTTCGGCAACATCCACTCCATGCACGCGTACTTCCTCAGGGCGGGGCAATCGAAGGAGCCAATCGACTACTCCGTCGAGCGCATCCGCGAGGGACGGAACTTCCTTACCCGACGGGTAACCGCGCACCAGGCCGGTCACACGATTTTCGAGACCTCCGTGAGCTTCGTTGCGGCGGAAGAAGGCATTGCCCACCAGGAACCGATGCCGCAGGTGCCCGATCCAGAGGAGTGCGAGGAGTGGTGGAAGAGCATCGCCATGCCGCGGATGGCGATAGCCGACAACCCCATGGCGCAGCGTATGAACCGGCGCTGGAACAACCCCATCGACCTCCGCGCGGCCACGCAGCCGACGAAGGAGGCCGATGGCGAGAGCGTGCTTCCCGCGCGCAAAGTCTGGGGCCGGATGACCGGGACGCTACCCGAAGACCCGATCCTGCACGCGGCGGCATTGGTGTACTTGAGCGATAGCGGACTCATTGCCACGGTCGCGCACCATTACGGGATCTGGATGCCCGGAGGCGCCTCGGCAAGCCTGGATCACGCCATGTGGTTCCACCGGCCCCCGCGATTCGATGACTGGGTGCTGTACGCCAGCGAAAGCCCTGCCGCACATTCGGCACGGGCAGTGATGTTCGCCGGGATGTACAACCGACGTGGCGAACGAATCGCCAGCATTGCCCAGGAAGGCCTGTTCCGCCGCCCTTCCGCGAGCTGATCGAGACGAAACAACGCCCGCGGGGAACCCCGCGGGCGTTTCCGTTTCGAGGCTAGTTCACCGGGAACGGCGGATCGAACAGCTTGTCGTCGACGGTTGAGGAGACGGTGTTCGCGGTCAGCTTGGTGACTCCGCCGATCTCCATGTAGGTCATGATGCTGTCCTTCTCATCCAGGCAGAACGTGCTCACCGTTCCCGTGCCCTTGTCTTTCGCTTCGAAGCAGCGAGAAGCCCGGCTCGCGATGGTGCGCTTCGCGAGTTCTTTCACATCCGAGTTCGAGCGCGCTTCTTTAATCGTCTTGGCCAGGTCGATCCCGGCGCCGTTAAGCGAGGAGTCGACCCCGGCGCTCTTGTTGCACTGACCACCGAAGCCGAAGTCATTGCACACAATCGTGTCTTTGCCATCGGTGATGATGACGAAGCTGCCCTTGATTTCGCCCTGACTGAAAGTGATCTTCGTAGCCAGTTTCGGCGCCTTGCTGGCGATGATGGCGGTGCCCTTCTGGGTAGTGCCGGACGCGTTGATCTCCATGTCATAGCTGGCCTGGTAGGTCTTCGCGGTGCCCTGGGCGGCCAGCTTGTCGAAAATCGAGGCTGCATCCTCAGCCGTTGCGGAAGCGGCCGGCTTCGTGGCGTCACCGCTGGACTTCGTCGGTTCGGACGACGCCTTGGTGGCATCGGAAGTTCCACCGGAGCCCTGTGTTGCCTCGTCCTTGGCGCCGGTATCGCCTGAGTCGTCGTCGTCATCGCCGCCGCAAGCAGCGAACAGGACCGCGCCAGCAAGCGTGAGCGCGAACAAATGCCGTAATTTCACCACAACCTCCGAGGGAGCCTTCCCGCGCCCATTTGAGATAGTCGGGCGAAACCCCAATCTTCTCCACCGACAATTTGTTAATCGGGAAAGAACGTCTTCGGAAGTCTTCGTACAATTCGCGAATGACCGAAACCAGTGAACAACTCCGCGCCGGCATGGCGCGGCAAGTAGAGGCGTACCACGGCGCCCTGGCCGAGGGGATGCCGCGCCTGGGTTGGAAAGTGGGCATTAATGACCCGGCGGCGCAGCAGCGCCTCGGGCTCACGGGGATCATCGTTGGCTGGATGGATGGGCGCCGCCTGATTCCCGCGGGCGGCGAGTATGCCCCTCCCGCCGGCGCCCGGCCGCGTGTGGAGGCCGAGACTGCAATCCTTCTTGGCGCGGATGTTGGCCCGGGCGCGACTGCGGCCGAAGCGCGCTCTGCCATCGCGGCGGTTTCGCCCGCGATCGAGTTCGTCAACACCGCGAAGCCGCTCGCGCCCATCGAGGAGTTGCTGGCGAACGACATCCTGCACGACGCCGTCATGCTCGGGAGCAGCATGAAGGCGGAGGCCGCCGCCGGGCTGGTCGCCACCGGATTCCCGGTGGCGAAGCTCAACGGCGAGGTCGCGCGAGTTGGTTTGCCGGGCCGCTATCCGGATGACCTGGCCGAAATCGTGGCTCACGTTGCGGCAGTCCTCGGCGCCAACGGCGAGACCTTGCGTGCGGGCGACTGGATTATCGGCGGCTCCTACATCGACCCGTTCGACATCGCCGGCGGCGATGCCGTCGAGGTGGAGTTCGGTCCCCTGGGGCGCCTGGCCTTCACCGTGGCCTGAAAGCGGTTTGGCAACCGCTTCCGGGTGTGGCCTAATGCCCGGCACCACTCCGGGAGACAAGCACCGTGACCACCATCGAACACCGCACCCTTGCCGATTCCGCCGCCAACCGCGCGCTGCAGTCGCTGATAGAGCAGCAGGTGGCGGATGGACGCCAGGTTGGCGTGCAGGTCGCGGCGTACAAAGACGGAAAGCCGGTTATCGATGCCTGGGCCGGCCAGATGGGTCCGGCCGATTCCCGGCCGGTTGGGCCGGATTCGCTCTTCCTGAGTTTCTCGGTGACGAAGGGTGTGACGGCGACCGCCATCCATATCCTCGCCGACCGTGGGCTCATTGATTACGACGCCCCGGCAGCGAAGTACTGGCCGGCGTTTGGGCAGCACGGCAAGGACCGGGTCACCGTCGCGCAGGTTCTGAGTCACCAGGCCGGGCTGCACGCCATGCCCGCGGGGCCCTTCAAGACCGAACACATCACGGACTGGGCTGCGGGAATCAAGCGGATGGAAGACGGAGTGCCTGCCTACGAACCGGGAACAGCCACCGGCTACCATGCCGTCACCCACGGCTGGCTCGCCGGGGGGATCGTCCAGGGTGCGAGCGGAAGACACATCAAGGATGTCATCGCCAGCGAAATCGCCGCTCCGCTTGGCGTCGCTGACTCCATGTTCGTGGGCATTCCGGACGGCCTGGATAACAGGTTGACCACGCTCGAGGTGCACCCGGCGGGGGAGGGAATGGGTTTGCCCGCGGATAGCGATTTCCACAAGGCCATGCCGTTGGACATGTGGGACAGCTTCAACACGATGCCCATCCGCCAGGCCTGCCTGCCGTCAGGCAACGGCCATTTCACGGCGCGTGCGCTCGCGAAGATGTATTCGGCACTCGCGACAGACGGCTCAGTCGATGGCATTCGTCTCGTCGGCGAGGCGCGCCTGGCCCACATGCAGCGTCTCATGACCGATCAGACCGACCTCGTGCTGGGCACGCCGTTGCGCAAGGGCATCGGCTTCTTCTTCGGCGGCGAGACCAACGGCGTGGCCGGACCGATGGGGCGCCGCACCACCGCCTTCGGACACCCCGGAGCCGGCGGCGCCACGGCGTTCTGCGACCCGGAAGTAGGACTGAGCATTGCGGTGACCATCAACAAGATGGCCTTCGCGCTCCCCGGTCAGGGGACGACTGAGGAGATTTGCAACGCCATCCGCAAGGAACTGAATGCGGAGTAGCGGTGGGGGCTACAGCCCCCACACCTCGACGGCGTTCCCGCCGACCACCTTCTTCCCGTCCTCTTCGCCCAGCGTCCCGATGATGTCCCGAACGGTTTGGGCGGAGTAGCCGAGCGTGCTCTCCGGGTGCGGGTAATCCGACGCCCAGAGCACCTTGTGCGCGCCGATG
>CAZKZR010000315.1:0-4395 GCA_964557245.1 uncultured Anaerolineaceae bacterium
ACGCGTTGCGCCCGGAAGACGGTGTCGCCGACTGTGTAGTCAAGCTCGGCAAGCTGGTAGAGCTTCGCCGTGGAGCGAAGAAGTACGAAGGAGAGGCACTGGAGCTGGTGTAGGGGCGGCCGCTCGCTGCCGTCTATACTGGGACCATGTCCTTCACCGTCGATGACTTCACGGGCCTGGTGAAGCTGCTCACGGAACATCCGGAGTGGCGCGCTCAACTGCGTCCCGTGGTTCTCGGCGAAGAGATCCTGGCGATCCCGTCGCGCATGGACCGGGTGGAGGCTGCACTGGACCGCCTCACCGAGCGCGTCGATGACCTGACCGTCGGCCTCGATCGTCTCACCGAGCGTGTTGATGACCTGACCGTCCGCCTCGATCGCCTCACGGATCGAGTGGACCAGCTAACGTTGGCGGTGCAGGGGATAGCCCAGCGGATGGACAAAATGGACGGCCGCATGGGCAATATCGAGGGCGAACTGCTTGAGACCCGGTTTGACCGCAATATGCCGCAGTGGGTTCTTGACTACGTCCGGCGCCCCGTGCGTATCTACGTCGACGACCTGGACGCCATTTCGTCTGCTGTTTCCAGCGGCCTGCTCACGCAGGCTGAACGTCGCGACATCGCGATGTTGGATTCGATGGTTCGCGGCTCGGATGTCGCAGACGGCGACGATACGGTCCTGGCGGTGGAATTGAGTGCCACCATCGATTCCGGGGATATTGAGCGGGCCGAGCAGCGGGCCAACCTCCTCAACAAGACGGGCGTCAGGGCGCGAGCGCTCGTTTGCGGCTACGGAATTACACAGGCGGCGGAGTCAATGGCCGACGATCGAGCCGTGTTCGTCAGCATCCGGCGCCGCCCCGCCTGACTCCTTCTGGGCGCAAACAAAGAACGGGCCTCCCTTGCGGGAGGCCCGTTTCGTTGTGAGTCGTCTGCCGACGATTACTCGTCGTCGTCGTCAGCGCCGCCGATGGTGAAATCGTCGTCCTCATCAAGTGGCAAGGCGCCGATCTCTTCGTCATCCTCGTCCAACAGGCCGACCGCGCCGGGGCGCTTGTAGGCTGATGCCTCGCGCTCGGCGAGGATGCGCTCGAGGTCTTCTTCCTCTTCGAGGAGAAGCGACTCGGGCACGTCGAGTTCGGCGTAGTGCTCGCGCTTCGGAACTTCGATATCGCTCCGGGCGGGGATGAGCTTGCCGATGATGACGTTCTCCTTGAGACCAAGGAGCTTATCGGTGGAACCATCGATGGCTGCGTTCGTAAGGACGCGAGTGGTCTCCTGGAAGGAGGCCGCTGCAAGCCACGAATCGGTGTTCAGCGATGCTTTGGTGACACCGAGGAGGACCGGCTGAGCCGTAGCCGGCTCGCCGCCTTCCGCGATCACCTTGTTGTTCAGCTCTTCGAAGGCGCGGCGGTCGTACAGGTCGGCCGGCAGCAAACCGGTATCGCCCGGGTGGTCCACCTTCACGCGCCGCAGCATCTGGCGCGTGATCACTTCGATGTGCTTGTCGTTGATGTTCACGCCCTGGGCCTTATAGACCTTCTGGACTTCATCAACCATGTACTTGCGAACAGCATCGCGGCCCTGGATGTGGAGGATGTGCTGCGGGTTGCGCGCGCCTTCCGTCAGTTGGTCGCCGGCATAGACCATCTGGCCGGTCTCCACCAGGAGGCGGGCGGCGGCCGGGATGGGGTACTCGCGCTCTTCGCGCTCTTCGTACACCACGGAGAGCTTGTTCTTGCCGGAAACCCGCACAACGCCGGAGATGCGCGACGCCACCGATTCGGCGACTTCCGTGTCCTTCTTCGGCGCGGGCCCGTGGGCGATGACGTGACCGGCAACGATGCGGTCGCCGTCCTTGACCGTGGCTTCGCCCTTGGCCGGGATTTCGTACTCTTCGACGAGCGTGTCCACGTTAGAAACGCGGACGACTCGGCGTTCGTTCTCCTGGACGACTTCCACCACGCCGTCTGTTTCGCTGATGATCGCTTCGCTCTTTGGAGCGCGCGCTTCGAACAGCTCTTCAACGCGGGGAAGACCGCTGGTGATGTCCGTCTGGCTTGCGACGCCACCGGTGTGGAACGTACGCATGGTCAGCTGGGTGCCCGGTTCGCCGATGGACTGGGCGGCGATGATGCCGACCGCGGTGCGCTCCTTCACGAGCTCCCCGCGGGCGAGGTCACGCCCGTAGCAGAGGCGGCAGAGACCGCGTTCCGCTTCGCAGGACATCGGAGTGCGGACGAAGACGCGGGCCACCTTGCGGGCGTCGATCTCCGTCGCGACAGACTCGCTGATCTCTTCGTCGCGCTCGCAAAGGACTTCGCCGGTTTCCTCGTCCGCAACCGCCATGGCGGCGTAACGCCCCATGATGCGTGCGCGAAGCGATTCCACGGCATCGCCCTTCGTCTCACGCTCGATCCAGAGGCCGCTGGTAGTGCCACAGTCCTCTTCGAGAATGATGACATCCTGCGCGACATCGATGAGGCGGCGGGTGAGGTATCCGGAGTCCGCCGTGCGGAGGGCCGTGTCGGCGAGACCCTTGCGGGCGCCGTGCGTGGAGATGAAGTACTCGAGGACGGTGAGACCCTCGCGGAATGAACCGCGGATCGGGAGTTCGATGACCTTACCGTTCGGGTCGGTCATGAGTCCGCGCATACCGGCCATCTGGCGAATCTGGGTGATGTTACCCTTCGTCCCCGAGCTGGCCATGTAGTACAGCGAACCGTACTCAGGCATCCGGTCCTTGATCGCCTTCTCCACCTGGCTGGTGGTGTCGGCCCAGATGTTCACCGTCTCCTGGTAGCGCTCATCGTCGGTGATGAGGCCCATCTGGTACTGCTCCATGAGTTCGTCGACCTTCTCGTCGGCTTCATCGAGGAGCTTCTGCTTGTTGGCCGGAACCTGGATTTCGTGGATGGCGATGGTGATGCCACTGCGGGTCGCGTAATGGAAGCCCGTCGCCTTGATGCGGTCCACAACCTCGCCGGTCTCTTCGCTACCCATGGTGCGATAGCACTCAGCGACAACCTTGCGGAGGTTGGGCCGGTCCATGATCACGTTCTGGAATGCGAAGCCTTCCGGGAGCACTTCATTGAAGATGATCCGGCCGACGGTGGTCTCGATGAACCGCGCGCGGGGCGCGCCATTGGCATCGACTGGAGCCTCTTCAGGGATCCCGTCCACGCCGCTGACGACCAGCTCCGTGCGCACCCGAATTGGGGCGCGAAGGTCGAGGACACCAAGGTCGAAGGTCAGCTTCGCTTCCTCGAAGGAGCCGAAGATGCCCTCTGCCGGGCGGCCGCCAACCTCGCGGTAGGCGCCCTTGGCCTTGGTATCGATGTCGGTCATGTAGTAGCAGCCGAGCACCATGTCGAGCGAAGGAGCGACGATTGGGTCGCCGCTCGCCGGCGAGAGCAGGTTCCGGCTGGACATGAGGATCTGCTTGGCTTCGGCTACGGCCTCGCGGCTCAGCGGCACGTGCACAGCCATCTGGTCGCCGTCGAAGTCGGCGTTGAACGCCGAACAGACGAGCGGGTGCAGCTGGATGGCCGAACCTTCGATGAGGACCGGCTGGAACGCTTGAATACCGAGGCGGTGAAGCGTCGGCGCGCGGTTCAGGAGAACCGGGCGGTCATGGATGACCTCATCGAGGACGTCCCACACTTCGGGGCGCGCACGCTCCACGATGCGCTTTGCGCTCTTGATGTTGTGCGCGAGGCCCTTGGCTACCAGCGAGTGCATGACGAACGGCTTGAACAGCTCGAGCGCCATGCGCTTGGGCAAGCCGCACTGGTGCAGCTTCAGTTCCGGACCGACCACGATGACGGAGCGGCCGGAATAGTCCACGCGCTTGCCGAGGAGGTTCTGGCGGAAGCGGCCCTGCTTACCCTTGAGCATGTCGGACAGGCTCTTGAGCTTGTGGTTGCCGCTGCCCGAAACCGCGCGGCCGCGCCGGCCGTTGTCGATCAGGCTGTCGACGGCTTCCTGGAGCATGCGCTTTTCGTTGCGAATGATGATTTCCGGCGCGCCCAGGTCCAACAATCGCTTCAGGCGGTTGTTGCGGTTGATGACGCGGCGGTACAGGTCGTTCAGGTCGCTGGTCGCGAAGCGGCCGCCATCAAGCTGCACCATGGGGCGCAGATCAGGCGGGAGCACCGGGAGGACCTGGAAGACCATCCACTCCGGCTTGTTGCCGGAGCTCTTGAGCGACTCGACGACGTTCAGGCGCTTGGTGGCCTTCTTTCGGCGCATACCGCTGGCGGTCAGGATCTCCTGCTTCAGGCGATTCCGCATCTCGTCCAGTTCGACGCGCTTGAGCACCTCGAGGACGGCTTCCGCGCCCATGCCCGCCGTGAACACGTGACCAAACAGGTCCGAAAGCTCGCGGTAGCGGG
>CAZKZR010000316.1:0-4383 GCA_964557245.1 uncultured Anaerolineaceae bacterium
GGGCGAATCCCCAGTCCGCCTGGAACCGGCTCGCCGCCTCGGCGCGCACGGGGAACACTCCCGTCGCGACGGTCACTATGTAAAGCAGAGCGATCAGGGCCATAACCGCGCCGAGGAGCTTCACCATGCTTCGGGAACGGGACGCCTGCTCGAACTGGTACTCCTGCAACCCACCACCCGGCTTCCAGAGTCACCGCAGGGTACGCGACCGGACGCACGGGCCGCCAGTAGCTTTACGCTCCGTTGGCAAGGGTTTGTTGAACACTTTGCGCAACGCGGTGCATCGCCTCCCAGCCCTCATAGCTGCCGTCCGTGAGGATAGCTATCACGTAGGCTCCTGACGGCTCTTCGACGAACGCGACATCGTGTTGCGCAGCTTCCCAGGTACCGGTTTTGTTGCCAATGCGGACGCCAGCGGCGAGCTGGTCCTCCAGCGCCGCAGGGATCCCTCCCCGGATCGTCTGGGCGAGAAGCAGTGAGCGCATGAGGTCGCGTGCTTCAACCGAGACGCCTTCGCCGTTGTAGATTGCCTCCATCAGGCGCGCGGCATCATCCGCGGTGGTCCACAGTTCTTCGCGGTTCACGGTCATCGTGCCGATTCCGAGACTCCTCAGCGTTTCGTCCACCCTCCCTGAACCGAACGCGTGAAGCAGGGTCACTGCGGAGCTGTTGTCCGAGACTTCGATCATCGGCTGCAGCAAGTTCGCGACGGTAATGGAGCCGTCGTCTTCGAACTCCAGGTATCCCGAGGTGCCGAGGTCTTCCGCCGTATCGGCTTCGGTCATGAACAACCTGTCATCGAGGGAAAGGCGGCCATCGCTCAGGCGTAGGGCGGCCTCATAGAGCACGGCGAGCTTGAATGTGCTTGCCGCGTAGTACTGCACATCTCCATTCAGTGTCGCTGACCTGCCGTCGCTCACCCGCTTCACCGAAACGGCAAGGTGTTCGCGGGCGTCACCCGCTGCTTCAGTGACCGCTTGCAGCAGCAGTTCGGAAGGTGCGAGAGGGACGACACCCGCCGGCAATGGCAACGGGTCAGGCGCGGTGGCGACTGGCGTCACGTCCGCCTCGGGAGCCGAATCGGCGTCCGCGCTGCTTTCGGGAGACTGCACCTGCGACGAGACGAACAGCGGGCTGCCCTCGAGGTTCAGCGGCCCGCGCGTAGCCTCAAGGAAACTGAGACAGAAGTAGACACCGGCGCCAACGAGGGCCACGCAGGCTGCCGCAAGCCCTGCCGGCCACGCCCTTGAATGTCTCGAACCACCGTCCTGGTGCGCCGCAACGCGCATCCGGAACCTCCGCTACCCCACCGGCGGCCATACTACATCGCAACTTCCCAGCGCCCAAGACGGCCTGCTGCCTCGCCCTTTACGATTCTGTGAATGGCTTCACTTCCAATTAGCTTTGCAGACGTCCAGGCTGCCGCCGACCGGCTAAAGGGGATTGCGAACCCCACACCCGTGCTTACGTCCAGGACGTTCAACGGCCTGGTGGGCGCCGAGGTGTTCTTCAAGTGCGAAAACTACCAGCGAGTGGGCGCGTTTAAGTTCCGTGGCGCCTATAACCACCTCAGCCAGCTCCCGGGGGACGCGAAGCAACGCGGCGTCGTAGCTGCTTCCTCCGGGAATCACGCGCAGGGAGTCGCGCTATCCGCCCGGCTGCTCGGCATTCCCTGCACAATTCTCATGCCCAATGACGCGCCGCGCGCGAAAGTCGCGGCCACCGAGGGATACGGCGCGACGGTCCGGTTCTTCGACCGCCTCGCGGACCTCCCCGAAGTGGCGGTGCGAAGCGCCGCGGAACCGACGAACGCCTACATCGTCCCGTCCTTCGATGACCCCTGGATCATGGCCGGCCAGGGTACGGCGGCGCTCGAACTCATGAGCGAGGTCCCCGGCCTCGATATCGTCGTAACGCCGCTGGGCGGCGGAGGCTTGCTTTCAGGGACCGTGACAGCGGTGCGCGGAGTCTCTGCCCAGACTCGCGTTTACGGAGTCGAACCCGAGACCGCCGACGACTGGGTCCAGAGCCTCAGCCGGGGCGAACGCGTCCTCATCGACCCTCCGCCGACCATCGCCGATGGCGTGCGCACCCGGCAACCGGGCAAGCTGACGTTCGAGGTGGTCCGAGCGCTTGCCAGCGGCGTGGTAACCGTCACCGACGGAGCAATCCTGGAAGCTGCGCGGTTCATGATCCTCCGCATGAAAACCGTGGTGGAGCCAACCGGAGCGATCCCGGCCGCGGCGCTCATGACGAGCAGAATCCCGGATGCCGCCGGGCGCCGCATCGGCGTGATCGTAAGCGGCGGCAACGCGGACCCGGAGGTCCTTGCCAGCGTGCTCACTCAGGCGGGGCTGTAGCCCGGCGCGCCCTTTGCCGACGATCGTTGCATCGGAGGATGTTATGGATGGCAACGCGGTGCATCGGCCTGCGCTCGTCCTTGGGGGCGGCGGCGCTTTCGGCGTGATCCAGGCGGCGTACGTTGCCGCGGCCTTCGAACTCGGCTTCCGGCCGAAGCTGATTGTGGGCACGAGCGTGGGTTCGCTGAACGGGGCGTGGGCCGCACTTCACCCCGAACGCACCGAAGAGTTGCTCCAAATCTGGCTCGGACTCGATCAGCTCGCGCTGGTCAAACTGCAACCGATGCGCCTCGTCTCCCGCATCTTCCATCCGAACAGCGTGACGACGAACGAAGTGGTTCCGAGGCTCATGCAGCGCCACATGCCGGCCACCACCTTCGAAGGCACGGAGATTGAACTCGCGGTCGTGGCCACGAATCTCACCCGGGGCGAGAAACACGTCTTCCGCTCGGGGCCACTGCTGCCGGCGATCTCCGCCTCTACCGCCATCCCGGGCGTTTTCGAACCGGTGCGCATCGGCGGTGAGCTGTACGTGGATGGCTGTGTGACCGCCTCTGTCGACCTGGCGACCGCTGCGGAGCTGGGCGCCACCGAGATCCTTGCTATCGACCTCACGCCTCCGCCCGTCCCTGCGCGTCCGAAGACCGCCGCCGGGGTGCTGAAACAGTCGTTCAGCATTCTGACCAGCGCTACCACGCGGGCTGCCGAGGCCTGCCTGGCGCCCCAGATGCCAGTGCGCGTTATCCGGCCGGACCTTTCCCGCGAGTCGCCCTGGAAGTTGGCCGATAGCGCCGGTTCCATCGCCCGCAACCTCCGGCTGGCGCACGAAGGCCTGCGCGGCATCATCGACGCGGAGGGCCACGTGGCGCCCACGGGAAGCTGCTGGACGGCGCAGCCGCCTCGGCCCGAGGACGACGGGCGGGCGGCTGGTCCGGCGCGCTTTTTCGGCTCTGCGCGCCGGGCCAGTTGACTCATTCGACGGGCGTCGGCGCCTGCTTCTGGAAGTCGGCCGGCCGCTTCGTCAGGAAGGCCTCGATGGCTTCCTTGTGCTCCCACGAGCGGTAGGCCTCCCCGAGAGCATCTCCTTCGCGTTTCATGACGAGGCCGAGGTCTGACTCGTTCGTGTTTTGCATGATGAGCTGGCGGATTTTGGTCATCGCGAACGCCGACTGGCCGGAAAGCTGCTCACCAAGCTCCACAGCGCGATCGACAAGCCGGTCCTTCTCCACGACTTCGGAAACGAGGCCTCCGCTCTGCGCTTCCTGGGCGCCGATCATCCGGCCAGAGAGGCACCACTCGAGTGCCCGGGCCTGCCCCACCATCTGCGGCAGCAACGCTGAGCTCGCCAGTTCCGGCACCAGGCCCATCCGCACGAAGAACATGCCGAAGCGGGCGTCTTCGGAGGCGAGCCGGATGTCCATTGGCAAAACCTGCGTTACGCCGATACCGACCGCGGTACCGTTCACCGCGGCGATCGTCGGCTTTGGCAGCGAGCGCAGAAAGGCGACCCAGTTCGTGGGAGGCGGCTCGTCGGAGGCCGGGGCAGCGGCGGCGCCAGAATCCCGGGCCTCACTGTTCGCCCGGAAAACTGAATCAACGTCAGCGCCTGCGCAGAAGGCGCGCCCGGCGCCGGTGAGGACAATCGCTCCAACTGAGGTGTCGGCGGCGGCTTCACGCATGGCTTTCGTCAGTTCGGCCATCATCGTCGGCGTCCAGGCGTTGAGCTTTTCCGGGCGATTGAGCGTCAACAACGCGACTCGGCCCCGCTTCTCCGAGAGGATCTGTTCGTAGGTCATCTGATTCTCCGTGGCTGGTTGGGCGCAGCATAGCCGCCAGCCAGCGCCTACGCACCGCGGTTCCAGCTACCCCTCGCGGCCGGTCTGCCAGCAACCGAACCCTTCGTGGGTTGCGTTCGCGTTCGCGTTGTGATTTAAAATTCGCCAGAACCTGTCGACATGGGGTGAGCAGCTATGCCGTTTCCTCCGCCCGCGCGAGAACTCCGTGCCCGCCGCCATGATACGGT
>CAZKZR010000317.1:0-4370 GCA_964557245.1 uncultured Anaerolineaceae bacterium
TCGAACGACATCGAACAGGTGACGCGCATCGCCCGCGCTATGGTTACCCGCTGGGGCATGAGCGACCGCCTTGGCCCGCGCACCTTCGGCAAGACCGATGAAATGGTCTTCCTCGGCCGCGAGATCTCCGAGACGCGCAACTACAGCGAGAAGATCGCCGAGGAGATCGACGACGAAGTTCGCCGCCTCATCGAAGAAGCTCAGGAACGCGCGCGCCAACTCCTTCGGGACCGCCGCCCGATTCTTGAAAAGCTCGTGACCGTCCTCATGGAAGTCGAGACGCTCGAGGGCGAGACGCTGAAGCGCCTGCTCGCCAGCGACCCGAACGACCCCTGGCCGCCGTCAGACCTCCAGCAGAGCGACCCTCCGGCCGCAACGCCGAGCGAGTCCGTGCCTCCTCGGCCCGCCTATGAGCCCAAGCCGCCTTCAGGCCTCGCCTGGGAAGGGGGCAGCCAGAGCCGGACGGACGTGAGCTAACGCTCCCGGTCAGCGAAACCGACAGAGGGCCGCTTCGGCGGCCCTCTTTCTTGCCCGCGACAGCCCCTAAATCAGCTCTCGCGTTGACCCGTTGCGCCCGCCAAAGCTACACTGTGGATTCGCATAGTCGTTTGGAGAACCTTTGTGGAAGCGATCGTACGCGCCGATGGGCGCCAATTGCGCCTCGTTGAGGGGCAAGAATTTGAAATCAACAGCATTGATGGTCAACCGGGCGATACGGTTGACTTCGATGTCATGATGGTTTTGGACGGTGCGGATGTCACCGTCGGCACTCCGCTCGTCGCGGGTGCGGCAGTCAAAGCGCGAATCACGCAGCACGGGCGCGCGCCCAAGCTCGTATTCATGAAGTACAAGAACAAGGTGCGCTACCGTCGCAAGTTTGGGCACCGCCAGCAGGTCACTCGGCTCGTCGTCGAGTCGATTTCGAAGGGTTAAGACGAGATGGCTCACAAGAAGGGCGTTTCGAGTTCCAAGAACGGCCGCGACAGCAACAGCCAGCGGCTCGGGGTCAAGCACTTCGACGGCGAAGTGGTGAAGCCCGGCTCCATCATCATGCGCCAGCACGGCACCCGCTTCCATCCGGGTGAAAACGTCGGCCTTGGCCGGGATTACACCATCTACTCGCTCATCGACGGCAAGGTGAAGTTCGAGCCCTTCGCGAAGGGCCGGCGCAAGAAGATCAGCGTCTACGCGGCCCAGGGCCAGGAGTAACACAGACCATGAAGGCGGGAATCCATCCCAACTACCAGGAAGCGACTATCCATTGCTCATGCGGCAATGAGATCAAGACGCGTTCCACCAAAGCAACCATGCACCTCGACGTCTGCAACGTCTGCCACCCGTTCTTCACCGGTGAGCAGCGCATCGTCGATACCGCGGGCCGCGTCGAACGCTTCAATCGCCGGTTCAGCCGCGGCGGATAAGTCCCCGCAGCCCAATACCAACCGAAGGGCGCCTCTCGCATGGGAGGCGCCCTTTTCGTGGTCCTGACGCCCCCTTGGAGCGCAATGCGCGGACAGCCGACAATGCGGGCAACGATCTACACCGGACCCTCGGCGGTCCAAACGCGTAAGGCGGTTTCATGGCGGAAGCGAATTCACCGGCAGCCCCGGCCAACGTGTACTACGGCGGCCAGGCCGTGATCGAAGGCGTCATGATCCGCGGGCCTGAGCACATGGCGGTGGCAGTCCGTCATCCCAGGGGTCACATCGTCACCCACTCGGAGCGTCTTGGCGGCCTCTACACCGGCCGGCTGCGCCGCCTGCCTCTTATCCGTGGCGTGGTTGTCCTCTGGGAAACCATGGCACTCGGCATGCGAGCCCTGAACTACTCCTCCCGCATCGCATTCGAAGAAGAAACCGACGAAGAGGGCCAGGCCGAATTCCCGGAGAAGGTGTTCATCGGCACCATGGCGATAGCCCTGATCTTCGTTGTCGGCATCTTCTTCGCCGGGCCAATCCTCCTCGCCAACCTCCTCGAAGCCTTCGATGTCCATCGCTTCTGGATCGTCCTGGTCGAGGGCATCCTCCGCCTCGTGCTGTTCGTCGGCTACATCTGGCTCATCGGGCTCGTCCCCGACATCAAACGCGTGTTCCAGTACCACGGCGCCGAACACATGACCATCCACGCCTACGAGGCGCAAAAGCCGCTCACCGTGGCCGAAGTGCGCCCCTACCCGAAAGAGCACACGCGCTGCGGCACGAGCTTCCTGCTCGTCGTGGTCTTCGTCGCGCTCATCACCTTCTTCGTCTTCGACCTGGCTGTGGACAAGGGCGTCCTGGTCCGCACCGCCTCCCGCATCGTCTTCATGCCCCTCGTGGCCGGCATCAGCTACGAGATCCTGCGCATCGGCGCGCGCTGGGGCGGCAACGCCTTTGTCCATGCCATGTTCGTACCCAACATCGCCCTCCAGGCCCTCACCACCAAAGTCCCCGACGACTCCCAGATCGAAGTCGCAATCGCCTCGTTCGAAGCCACCCTCGCCGCCGCTGGCCTATCTTCGGTCGTAGAGCCAGCAGCGGAACGAGAAGAACGCGTTGAGGCTCTGGAAGCAGCACCGCCGCTGGACTGAGCGCCTCCCCAATCTTCACGTTACGTCTCTTCCGATCGCAGAACATTTGTTCTAAAATCGCAGATCCCATGGACGTAGCATGCCTCATCGTCCCCAACTTCCTCGTCGCCCTCGCCCGGCGCGAACACCCCGAACTGGCTGCCCGGCCGGTCATAGTCGGCGGTGCCCCCGAAGAACACGCAGCCGTCACGGCGTGCTCGCCCGAGGCCGCCGCAGCCGGCGTAACCGTCGGCACCACGCTGCGGCGGGCGCTGGCACTCTGCCCCGGCGCGGTCTTCCTGCCCGTCCAGGAAGGCTTCGCGCGAGCTGAGGCGCAATTGCTCGCCGAACTCGTCCGCGACCGCAGCCCACTGGTCGAGGTCGTCGGCCCGGGCCACCTGCACTTCGAGATCCGCGGTCTCGCCCGGATGCACGGCCTCGGCGAAGAAGAGTACCTTGCGCAGCTCCAAGAAAGCGTTGCGGCGGCAACGAGGTTGCCCGTGCAGCTTGGCGCCGCAAGCAGCGTATTCGTCGCGCACGTCGCGGCGATCACCAACCAATTGTCGATTGCCGATTGTCGATTGCCGGCAGGGGAACCGCCTACTCGCCAGGCTCGGCGTCAATCCCCAATCCAAAATCCAAAATCCAAAATCCAACTCGTCCCTTCAGGCCAGGAGCGCGACTTCCTCACCCGCGCGCCGGTCGATGTGCTTCCAGTTGATCCGGTGATGCACATGCGGCTGCGGTTGTTCGGGTTGGAGTGGCTGGGACAGGTCGCGGAGATACCCGTCTCAGCGATGCAGGCCCAGTTCGGTCCAGACGGCGCCCGCGCCCGCGCTCTCGCCCGTGGCGAGGACCACTCCCGCATCATTTCGCAGCGCGAGGAAGTGCACGTCACCGAAGAGTTGGAACTACCCGCGCCCGCCGCCTCCAGCGAACCGCTGGTCGTAGGCACGGAGGCTCTGCTCAATCGCGCCCTCGCCCATGAGGACGTACGCGGTCAGACCGTCCGCAAGGTGGACTGGTGGCTTGGTCTCGAAAGCGGCGAACAGGTCTCACGGCGCGTCGTCTTCCGCGAACCAACCAGCGATGCCCGTCGCATGCTCTTCGTCCTCAAAGGAAAAATCGAACGGCTCGAGCTCGATGCAGCCGCGGTCGGCGTCGGGGTGACGCTCTCCGGGCTCTGCAGTGAATACGCCCATCAGGCCAACCTCTGGCAGCTGGGCCCGCGGCGTCAACGCGAACTCGAACAGGCTATCGAACAGCTCAACGCCCGCGCAGGCGAGGCACAGGTGTACCGCGTGGTGGAGGTGCAACCATGGTCGAGAATCCCCGAACGGCAGGTGGCACTGGTGGCCTACGGCTCCTGAATCAGCCAAAACCCAGCGTCGTCGAAGCAAACGCCAACGGCGAACCAACCGCAATCGTGGTCCAGGGACGGTTCGTGCCGGTGCGCACCATCCACGATCAATGGCGCATCGACGATGAATGGTGGCGCGACGAAATCTCGCGGCGGTACTTCGCGCTCGAAATCGAAAATGGCCGACGCATCACCGTCTACCACGACCTCGTTGGCGATAGCTGGTTCGTCCAGAGCTACGACGGACCACGCAAAACGCGCAGCCTGGTAAAAGCTGCAAGAGATTCGTGATGCACCGCTGCCGCCCTTTCGCCCGCACGGCATGGCCCATTCGTTAAGGTTTTCACCATCCCACCGAAAGGAGCGCGCTTATGCCTCGCACAACCTGGCGCCCACACACCCGCCACGGTGAACTCTCCACCAGTGACCGCGACAAGCTTCCGAAGTCGGTCTTCGCTTTTC
>CAZKZR010000318.1:0-4370 GCA_964557245.1 uncultured Anaerolineaceae bacterium
CTGGGCCGGCCACCAGGACTCCGAACGCACCGTCCCCTGGTCCGCCGATACGCTTGTGAATGTCTGGTCCATCGGCAAAGCCGTCACTGCGACGTGCCTCCTCCAACTGGTTGAACGCGGACTGGTCGAACTGGACCAACCGGTCGCCCGTTACTGGCCCGAATTCGCTCAGTCAGGCAAAGCCTCTATCACCGTCCGAACCCTCATGGCCCACGCGGCGGGGCTCCCCGCCGTTTCGAAACTGCTTCCGCCCGCCTACAACCTGGACAACTGGGATGGAATGTGTGACGCGCTCGCCGCTCAGGAACCGTTCTGGGAACCCGGCACAGCCTTCGGCTATCACACCAACACCTTCGGCTTCCTCCTCGGCGAAATCGTCCGCCGCGTCGATGGCCGTACCATCGACCGCTACCTCCAGGAAGAAATCGCCCGCCCACTGGGCGCCGACTTCTACTTCGGCTTCGGCTCGGAGCTCGATCCCTCCGTCGCCGCGTGGATTCCGTATGTCCCGCCCCCTGGCGAAGCCAGCGAACGCCCCTGGCTCGAACGCGACCCCGCCACCCTCACCGGCGTCGAACTCGCCCGCGTCCTCGCCTACCGCAATCCACCGGGCGACCCCGAAGCCGGCGTGAACAGCCGCCGCTGGCGCGCGGCCGTTTACCCCTCTACCAGCGGCCACGGCAACGCCCGCGCCTGTGCCCGGATTTTCGGCGCCCTCGCTTCCGGCGGTGACTTTGGTAGCCATCACGTCCTCGAGCAGCGCCTGATCGAAGAAGCGCTCTCTGTTCACTCCGACGGCGATGATGTGATCCTCGGCCGTCCCAACCGCTTCGGGCTCGGCTTCCAGCTCACCAATCCCGGCATCCGCCCGCTCGGCCCAGGCCCTCGGTCTTTCGGCCACTACGGCAATGGCGCGCTCCTCGCCTTCGCCGATCCTGATAACCAGCTCGCCTTCGCCTACGTCTGTAACCGCGCCGGCCGCTCCTGGCGGGATCCACGCAACATCGCCCTGGTCGATGCCGCCTACGCCTCGATTGGCCTCTGATTGTCCCGCGCGCTTGCACCGGATCCCGTTCAGGGTGGCCCAACGGTGGCCTTTTGGTGACTACCCGAGGTCTAACGCCTTTCGGATGAACAAGTAATCCGTTTCCACCGTCTATCCCACTGGCAGCACCTTGCTGGCCGAAAAGGCAAAGCCGGTGAAAACCGGCGACGCAAAGCCACGGGTCCTCACGCGCAGCCGAAGGATCGCCGGGCCACCGAAGCACTCGGAGCTCCAGACACCCTGGAGGTCATCGAATGCCATCAACCCTCAACGCCCAGTTCTCCCGGGCCACGCTATTCGCCTTTGTTGCCGCCATCGCGATAGCCGCTCCGTTCTTCTCGGCCTCCAGGCCTGCTGAAGCTCGTAGCGTCTGGTGTGCCGGTGACCCAACCATCCTCGTCAACGGCAACGCCGTCTCCGTCACGGTGCATGTCCCCGTGGACCGCATGAAAGACCTCGAATACGTCGAGGTCGTCTTCCACGTCCCCGCGAACGCCGATGTCAAACTCCTCCTCAACGACAGCATCCTCCTTCCCATGAAGACGCGCTTCGTCAAGGACCAGCCCGCCCAGCGCGGCCTCTTCGGGACGGCTATCCCCGTCGAAATCATCGCCCACAACCGCGGCCCGGTTATGCCCGTCGCCGCTACCACGATCGCCGTGGGCAGGGGCACCAGCCTGTGGACAGAAGGCACCTCGGCGCAGCCGCTGTGGGTCAAGACGAACGGTCTTCTGAACCTCCGCCTCTTCTGATCGGTCTTCCACCGGTCGAAAACTAGAGATGCGCGTCCGGTGTTCGCCGGGCGCGCATCATCTTCTCTCTCGGGGCGAGCGAGTGGCTGAACAACGCGAAAAAGAGGGCATGGTCTGGCTGGCCGTAACGCTTGCCGCCCTGCTCGCACTCGCCGCCGTTGCCACGCTGGCCCTCCTTCGCCCCGGCGGTTTCCAACAGCACGCCGCGCTCGTCGCGATGTTCGCCCCGTTCATCGCCCTCTGCCGCCTCTTCCCCATCCAGATCGCCTTCCGCCGCCGCATGGTCACCGATACCGCCCCGCTCTTCGCGGCCTGCCTCGTCCTCGGCCCTCTCGCCGCCGCCGTCACCGCTGGTATCGCCATAGCTGCCGCCGAATTCGTCACAGGCCGCCGTACCCGCGTCGATCCCCGCCAGGTCATCTTCAACGCCAGCCAGGCTCTCCTCGGCGTCGCCGCCGGGTCGGTCGCGTTCTCCCTCATCGCCTCGCACCCCCTCCCCGCCGATTCCACGTCCGTCATGGTCGGCGTCATCGGCGCCGCCTTCGCCATGGCCGCGACCAACGACGCCCTCGTCTTCTCCGTCATCTGGGCCCAGACCGGCGTCCGCTTTGACCGCATGCTCTGGGATTTCGCGCGCGGCCGCGGAGACCTCCCGTACGATGCCGCGCTCTACGCCGCCGGCTTCGTCGCCGCGCTCCTCACCAGCTACCACTCCTGGCTTCTCGTGCTGGTCGCGATGCCGTTGCCCGTGCTGTATCGCGCAATGGCCAACCAGGTCGCCCTCCGCCAGCAAACCCGCGAAGCCGTCATCCAGCTTGCTGACATCGTCGACGAACGCGACCCCTACACGTTCGGCCACTGCAAGCGCGTCGCGGACTTCTCCGCCGAAGTCTGCACCCAGCTCCACCTGCCCCATGACCTCGCGGAAGAAGTCATCCTCGCCGCCCGCGTCCACGACGTCGGCAAAATCGGCATCCGCGATGCCGTCCTCCTCAAGCCCGGCCGCCTCACCGACGAAGAGTTCGCGCACATCAAGGAGCACCCGGATATCGGCGCCCGCCTCACCGCCCGCTTCCCGGACTTCTCTCGTGGCACCCGCTACATCCGCCACCACCACGAACGCTGGGATGGCGCCGGCTATCCGCTAGGCCTCAAGGGCCAGGACATTCCCCTCGGCGCTCGCATCATCGCCGTCGCCGATACCTTCGACGCCATCACTTCCAGCCGTCCCTACCGCGATGGGCTACCGGAAGAAACCGCCCGCCTGGAGATGGCCCGCGTGGCGGGCACCCAGCTCGATCCCGAAGTCCTTCGCGCCTGGTTCGCCGCCCGGGGTTGGGAATGGCCCGAGGAACCCGTTCGCGAAGCGCCCAAAGGCTCCATCGTCAACGAAGTTCCAGCCGCCGCCTGAACCCAACGCGCTCCGGCGTTGCTACTATCTGCCATCGCGCTTCGGGGGCCGCATCTATGACGTTCGATGAATTCGTGGGCATGCAACACTCGCGCGATGACGAGGGCAACTCCGTCGCCACGGTCAGCATCCAGCCCCACCACTGCAACCCCACGGGCAACATCAACGGCGCCGTCTTTCTCTCCATGGCGGATAACGTCTCCACCGGCGCAGCGAACGAAGCCTACTTCCAGAAAACCGGCGAACGGAAGTTCCTCGTCGGCGTGGATATCCACGCGGTGATGCTCGCCAACCAGGTCGGCGGGACAGTCCGTGCGGTCGCCCGGCCCGTCCGCGTCGGCCGCCGCATCACCGTCATCCGCACCCAGGTCACCGGCGAATCCGGCCTGGTCCTCGCTGAAGTCACCTCCACCCACGTCCCCACCTGACACCGGACCACGACCGCCGTGCCAGGTGCTAGGCTGTCGTATCGGAGGTCAGCATGACCGCTATTGACCAGGCGCTCTCCATGCTCGGCGGCTGCGGCCCCGAATTCGGTGGCGGCGGACTTTCCAACCACGGCCCGATGGCCGCCGAAGCCCTCGTCGCCCTCGGCCGCGGGGACGCCGTCGAAGACTGGGTCGCCAGGTACCGCAAGCGCCTCGATGAACGCCCCGCCAACGTCGAACCAATCGACCGCCAGGACTGGGCTCCCGCCCTCGGACAGCTCGACCGCGTGTCAGACTGGGAAGACTACTTCGCCGCCGAACTGGACTCCGCTCCCTGGCGCGAAGTCCTCGACACCTGGGTGCCCCGCCTGGCCGTCGGCATGATGGCTGGCGCTACGCACGGCCTCATCCGCACGGCCCACGCCGTCCGCAGCTTTGCCGCCGACGAATCCGAACCCGTCCGCAAGGCCGAACTCATCTCTGGGCTCGCCTATTGGGCCGCCCGCTACCAAACGATGCCCGGCACTCCCGGCCCCGCCGAGCCCAGGCTCGCCTCCCAGGCCCTGCCAACGATCCCCATCATGCCGCCGCGCCTGCGCAACCAGCGCCCCCTGAACATCTTCTCGGCCGTGGCCGAACTCGATAACTACCCGCCCTTCGCAGAAATCATCAACATGGCTGCCCCGGGAGACGACCTCTCCGCCTGGATCTCGGACCTCACGACCACTATGGCG
>CAZKZR010000319.1:0-4353 GCA_964557245.1 uncultured Anaerolineaceae bacterium
TGCCGGGAGTATCAGAGAGCTTCGGCCCAACGCCGATCTGCTTGACCGGTCCGATCGGCGAGTCCACCTCGATTACCATGTTGCGCGCCAGGTTGTGCTCGTTCGTGACCACGTTCTCCATCTCGAGCACCGTGGCGGCGCAGATGTCGTGTTGAGACATGATTGCCATCCACTCGTCCGCCGTCTTCTGCTTGAAGATGCCCTTGAAGCGCTCCGTCATTGCCGGCCATTCGTCCTGTGCGAACTGCTTCGGCAGCAGGTCCTCGGTGCCGATTACCTTGCAGAGCGCCTCCCAGAAATGGCCCTCGATGCTGCCGATGGAGAACCACCGGCCATCCGAGCACTCGTAGGTGTTGTAGAACGGCGAGGCGCCGTTCAGCAGCATCTCGCCACGGCGAATTGGGGCGCCGTTGCCGAAGTACCCGGAGAAAGCGCTCGTCATGAGCGAAAGGACGCCGTCGCTCATGCCGATGTCCACGTTCTGGCCGCGTCCGGTCTTTTCCCGCGCGATGATCGCCAGGCAGATAGCGAACGCACCGGTGAGTCCGCCGCCGGCGAAGTCTGCAACGAGGTTAACCGGGATCGATGGCGGCTGGCCCGGCCGGCCCGTTACGCCAAGCGCACCGCCCACGGCGATGTAGTTAATGTCGTGCCCAACAAGGTTGCTGTACGGGCCAGTCTGCCCGAAGCCAGAGATCGAGCAGCAAATGATGCGCGGATTGATCTTCGCAAGCGAGTCGTAATCCACGCCGAGGCGCTTCACCACACCCGGCCGGAAACCTTCGATAACGACGTCCGCGCTCTTCACCATGGTGTAGAAAATTTCGCGAGCCGCTTCGTCCTTGAGGTTGAGCGCAATGGACTTCTTACCGCGGCCAAGGGCGTTGTAGGCAGCTGCGCGGTCCGCCGCCTCGCTCCGGCGCATCCCGCCGCCGCCGAGCTTGGCCGAAGCTCCGGGCACGGCTTCGACGAGCGTTACATCCGCCCCGAAGTCGGCGAGCAACATCGAACAGTGCGGCCCCGGCGCGAGCCGGGAAAGATCCAGGACTTTGATTCCATCGAGCGCCATAACCATGGTGCGGAGACTCCTGAAAGAGGTGTGGCTGTGCGCCGTAGCATGGCCGGGCCGGGAAGGTCGCGCAAGCAACGGACCGGTCGCTTGCTCTCCGCAACGCGAGTGCGTAGGAATGTCCGCCACACCCCCGGAGGAACTCATGCCACGTCTCACCGAACTCAGCCGATCTGTCGAAGGAAAGGTCGCCCTCATCACTGGTGCGGGCAGCGGCATGGGGCGCGCCACTGCCTACCTGTTCGCCGATGAGGGTGCGAAGGTCGCCGCGGTCGACCAGAACCAGGAGCCCGTCGAAGCGGTAGCAGCGGAAATCCGTGCGGCCGGCTCGACAGCGAAAGCCTGGGCCTGTGATATCTCCGACCGCGCGGCCGTGAACAGGCTGGTGGAAAAGGTTGTCGCCGAATTCGGCGGCCTCGACATCCTGGTGAACAACGCCGGCATCTCGGCAGGCATGCCCATCGAGGCGGAGGGATACGACGCCACCTGGGCGCGTGTGCTGTCCGTCAACCTCACGGGGATGACGCACACCATCCGGGCCGCGCTCCCGTACCTGCGCAAGTCTTCGAGTCCGCGGATCATCAACATCGCCAGCACGGAAGGCCTCGGCGCGACCCCCGGGAACAGCCCCTACACCGCCGCCAAACACGGGGTCATCGGCCTCACCCGTTCGCTCGCGCTCGAGTTCGGGAAGGAGGGCATCACGGTCAACTGCATTTGCCCAGGACCCATCCGGACCGGCATGACCGCGCCCATTCCTGAAGAGATGAAGCAGAAGTACGCTCACCAGCGCACCGCCTTGCGCCGCTACGGTTCCCCCGAAGAGGTCGCCCAGATGACCTTGAGCTTCGCCCTTCCGGCAGCGTCGTTCCTGACCGGCGTGGCCGTACCGGTGGATGGCGGCCTCACCATCCGGCGAGCTTGAGGGCGAGGACTCATCGAAACACTGTTCGAAACAAGCACTTCGTTATGATGTGCGCGTGGCGACAGACATCCTTGAGGTTGAGTGGCAGTATTCCGCCCTCGACACCCGGCCTGTGGTGCGCTGGCTAAACGGTCCGCTCCCGGGTGAGTACACCCTGTCCGCCGCGGGCGTAAAAGACCTCGACGACACCTACTACGACACCGCCGAATTCCACGTGAACAGGGCCGGCTACACCTGCCGCGTTCGTCGCAAAGGCTCCTCGGCCGAACTCACGCTCAAGGGGATGGCCGAAGCCAACGCCGGGATGCGCTCCCGCCGCGAACTCAACGAGCCACTTGAAAACCAGTCGCTCTCTCCCCTCGCCGCCGCCGGTCCGTGTGGCGCCATCCTTCGCGCCGTGGCCGGCCGCAACCCGCTGAGGGCAATCTTCACCCTTCAGACACGGCGCGAGATCTTCAACCTTTCAGACGCAGAAGGACACGTTGCCGAAGTCGCTGTCGATGAAACGACCATCCCGGTTGGCGAGGACCGGCCCGTACGGCTGTCGCGAGTGGAGGTCGAGGTCGATGCCACCGCGATTGACCGCGCGCGCCCATTTGTCGCCGCGCTCGTCGCCGCCAACGACCTGAGCGAGGCCGGCACCTCCAAATTCGAATCAGCGCTCATCGCGACGGGGCAGCAGATCCCGGCATTCGGCGCAGAGTACGGCTCCACGTCGGTCGGCCCGGAGATGACCGCCGGAGAAGTCGCCTTCGCGGTCCTGCGCAAGCAATTCGCCGCGCTCCGCGCCAACGAACCGGGCACGAGGCTCGGCGAGGACATCGAAGCGCTCCACGACATGCGAGTAGCCTCCCGCCGTCTGCGAGCGGCGATGGCGGCGTTCCGGCCCTTCCTTTCGCCGAGGATGGAGCGCTTCCGCGATCAGCTGGGTTGGATCGCTGCCGCGCTCGGTGAAGTTCGCGACCTCGACGTTCAACTCGAACGAATGCATGAGTGGCGGGCCAACTTTCCTCCCGAACGGGCAGCCGCTCTCGGAGCTGTGGAAGACCTCCTTGAGGCACGCCGGAAAGCAGCACGCCGCCGGATGCTCGCCGTGCTCGATTCCCGGCGGTACGAGGCGTTTTGCCGGAGCTTTGGGTCCGCGCTGAGGTTCGGGCCTCCAAAATCCTTCGCCCCTGGCCGGACACCGGTACTCGCCGTCGCCCCCGACATGGTGGAACGGCGCTATAAGAAGGTCCGCAAACAAGGCGACAGCATCGGCAAAGACAGCGCGCCCGACGCCTATCACATGCTTCGGATCGATGCGAAGAAGCTTCGCTACGCCCTCGAATTCGTTGGCAACGGCATCTACGGCAAACCAGCGCTCGAATTCAGCGCCCGCGTCACGGCGATGCAAGACGTACTGGGCCTTCACCAGGACGCCTACGTCGCAATTGACCTCCTCCAGGAGCTGGCCGATAGCTCGGGAAAGAAGTTGGGCGCCCAGACCCTCATGGCCATGGGCTCTATCAGCGAGCGCTACCGCCTCGACGCTATCGACCTCCGCGCGAAGTTCCCCGCCGTCTACCGGCCGCTCTCAGGCGATGAGTGGAAGCGACTCCTCAGGCTGATGGAGAGCCGCCGCCCGGCCTAGTCAGCGGCCAGTCGCCTACCGAGATAACCCGTCCCGGGACGATTTGTTCAATTGCCGCTCGCATGGCCGGTCCGAGCCGTGTGAGCTCCGACGGACGATTGTTGGGCGCCCGGATGATGAGGACGGCAATGTCTAGCCCTGCGACCGACTGCTGAAAGGGAATGCTTCGATCCATCGTAAGGAAGGCGTCGAACTCCGCCTCGGCAAGCCGAAGCAGTCTTCCGTTCTTGATTCCGTTCCAGTTCATCTGCCGGACGGTGCGCACCGAATGACCAGGAAGCTCTCGGGCGAGCAGGACCGGTAGATTCTCGTCAAGCAGCAGGCGAGCCATGCCGCTCCAGCATCAACTCGCCCGCCTCTTCGATGAACCGCACCGCTTGCTCACGTTGGACGCTCGGGAAATTGTCCAGGAACTCGTCGAGCGAATAACCGCCTGCGAGCCAATCGGTCAACGAATTCACCGGCACGCGCGTGCCCATGAAAACCGGTTCACCACCCAGGATCTCCGGGTCAACGTTGATCAATTGCTCCGCCGTGTTCACGGCCACGATCGTAGCACGCCCGGCCAGACACTAACCCAAGCGCGCTGTATCCTCTTGCACCGGGCATCCGAACCCACCGAGGCCGCTCGCCAAACCGGAAATCGGAAATCGCTCTTACGGAATTTCGCCACATGGCCGTGCTCGTTGATGCAAACACCCGCCTGATGGTCCAGGGCATCGGGAC
>CAZKZR010000320.1:0-4342 GCA_964557245.1 uncultured Anaerolineaceae bacterium
CAGGGTCCGTTCAAGATCCGTCTGGGTGGTCTGGCCCGCGCGAACGACGACGATGACGCCATCGCATCGCTTGGCCAGTACCGGCGCGTTCATGGAGTGCAACGTCGCCGGGAGGTCGATCACCACGTACTTGTTGGCGCGCTTCATGTTCTCGATGAGCGTCGTGAGGTGCTCCGAACGGGCGATCCGGGCCGGGTCGGCCGGCGTGCTGCCCGCGGTCACCACGTTCATGCGGGCGGTGCTTACCCGGTGTGTGACCGACTGCAGGGGCACTCGGCCGAGGAGCACGTCCGAGAGGCCGTTTTCGCCATCGAGGCCATACTGCCCGCCGATCGACTGGGTGTGGAAGTCCGCATCGACCAGGGTCACGTCTGCTTCAAAGTCTTCGGACAACGATGCCGCCAGGGCGATCGATACCGTCGTCTTGCCATCGCCGTAGGTCGGGCTGGTCACGCCGACAGCGAGCGGCTTGCGAGCCTCGGTGTTGTTGGGGTCCGTCGGGTCCAGGCCGGCGATGATGTGGATCTCGCGAAGGGCTTCCTTCAGATCGATCCGCGCCCGGGGTTCTGCTACTGCGGGCATTGGTCAGGCCTCCTGTGCGCCGCGAGTGCGGGATTCCCCGGCAATCGAGGCAGCGGTCTTTCGGGCGAAGTCGCGATTGCGCCAGTCCAGGAACAGGCCTACCGGCGTCCAGCGGATCCACGAAGGCCCCGCGTGCAGGTCCGGGACCGAACCGAGGAGCCGCACGGAGAGGGGCTCCAGGTCCGTCGCGGTCCGGATCGAGTGGTCTGTGCGGTAGGCGAAGTACAGGTAACCGACGCCAATCAGCAGCCCAAAGAGGAATGCTGCGAAGGGCAGGCCGATCGTCTTCGTGGTGGACGTGGGGATCGGATTGGACGGCAGCGACGGTGGATCCTGCACGCTGAACGCAGCCAGTTGCGTTTCCGGAGCTGATGCTTCGCGCAGCTGCACCGCCTGGAGTGAGGTCTGCAGCTGCGTGATGAGCGTTGACTGGCTGGTCACGCGCTCCAGAAGCGTCCGGTAGTTGATATCCTGGCTCTCCGGGTTGGCCGGATTGGCGGCCTTCGGGTGGCTCGCAAGGTAGTCATTGAGCGCCGCTTGCCGCGTCGCGAGTTCCTGGTTGGCCACCGCCAACTGCTGTTGGTAGTAGCTCACGGAGAGGCTCGAATCCCGCTGGAACTGCTGGGTGGCGCGTTCGCTGTACTGCGCGATGACCCCGTTGGCCAGGGACTGGGCTTCTTTCGCCGAACTCGCAACGGCGGTGACGGTCACCAGGTTTGCGCCGCTGTATCCGGCCCAGACGCGAGCGTTCGCCGCTACGGCTTTCGCTGCGGCGTCACCGTCTCGGGCGTCGACGAGGTTGCCGGACTTCACAACTGCCACGCGGAATGATTCAGTGGCCAGCAGGTCATTCAGTACCTGCGCCTGGTTTTGCGCTGGCGTCAGCCAGGCGTTGTTGTACCCCAGCGCGGCGGACTCGCCGGCGACCGGGGCGGATACCCAGACAACCGCGTTGGACTGGTATTCGGGAGACTTGTGCGTCAGCCCGAGCACCAGCATCGGAGCGAGCACTGCCGGCAGGATCAGCACCCAGAACTTCTGAAAGACCGTCTCCACCAGCTTGATGGGGATCATGAAAACTCCTCAGGCCGAGAATCGAGCCTGCCTGTGATTGAAACTTTCGCCCCCATCCGTCGAGGCGAGGTTGAGCCGGGCTTTTACTCGGCCGCAACCAATACGTTCTCTGAACGTGGGGACAGCTGACCTTCGAAGTAGCGGATGGTCTCCAACAGCCCTTCGCGCAGCGGGACGACAGGCCTCCAGGAGAGCAACGCGCCCGCCTTTGCGATGTCAGGGCGGCGCCGCTGCGGGTCATCGCCCACGGCCGGCGGTCCGAACTCAACGGTGGACGCACTGCCGACCAGCTCGACGATCAGTTCCGCGAATTCGAGGATCGTGTGTTCTTCCGGGTTGCCGAGGTTGATCACCTCGCCGCGCGCCGCATCGCATTCCATGGCACGGACCAGGCCTTCAACCAGGTCAGAGACATAGCAAAGGGAGCGCGTCTGCTGGCCGTCGGCGTAGACCGTGATGGGCTCGCCGCGCAAAGCCTGCGTGATGAAATTCGGGACGACGCGGCCATCGTCGGGGTCGGAGTTCGGGCCGTACGTGTTGAAGATCCGCACGATGCGGCCGTCAACCCCGCGGTTGCGGGTGTAGACCATGGCCAGGGCCTCGCCGTAACGCTTCCCTTCGTCGTACATCGACCGCGGTCCGATGGAACTGACGTTTCCGCGATAGGTTTCCCGTTGCGGGTGCTCAAGCGGATCGCCGTAGGCTTCGGAGGTGCTGGCGTAGAGGAATCGAGCGTCCCAGCGTTCAGCGTAGTTCAGCAAATGCATCGAACCTTCACTGTTCACACGGAGCGTCTCAAGTGGGAACTGCTTGTAGCCAGGAGGGCTGGCCGGGCTGGCCAGGTGAAACACCCGGTCGACGCGGCCGACGGAGGGGACGCCGTCGACGATATCCGCCGCGACCACCTCGAGGTTGGCAGCGCCCGCGAGCGGCGCCAGGTTTACTTCGCGGCCCGTCGAGAAGTTGTCGATGACAACAACGGAGTGGCCTTCATTGAGCAGCCGCGCTGCGAGGTTGGACCCGATGAAGCCGGCTCCGCCGGCGATGAGCATGCGCATTTAATACGAGCCCTTTCCACCCAGCACCGTGGGGATGGTCCTGGCAAGGATGGTGATGTCCAGCCAGAGCGACATCTCTTCGGCGTAGCGGACGTCCAGGTCCACCATATCGGCGAAGTCATGCCGTGAACGGCGAAGGGTGACCTGCCAGAGGCCGGTGATCCCCGGAGTCGCGGCCAGGCGTCCGAGATGCCGTTCGTCATAGCGCAGCACTTCGGAAACGGTCGGCGGGCGTGGCCCAACGAGGCTCATGTCCCCGCGCAGGATGTTCACCAGTTGAGGCAGCTCATCAAGGCTCGTCCGGCGCAGAAACTTCCCGACGCGCGTGCGGCGAGGGTCATCCTTCATCTTGAAGATGATGCCCTGGGCTTCGTTCTGAGCGCGCAGCCCATCCAGGAGCTGGTCCGCGCCGCGCACCATCGACCGGAATTTCCAGCAAGTGAAGACGCGGCCGCCGCGCCCTACACGCGCCTGGCGGAAGATCGGCCCGCCCGGTGATTCCAGCATGACTGCGAGCCCGATGAGCAGGAGCACCGGCGAAAGGAGCACAACAAGCGTCCCCGCGCCAAGGAGATCCATGCCGCGTTTCCAGGCCGGCACGCGGACGTCCGGTATGTTCTCGATTCCCGGTATGTAGGCGAGCGTCTCCGCCTGGGAGCTGTTCAGCGCCGTTGCGGTCATCAGCTGCCTCCCACGGCGACTGCGGCACCGAGTTCGGCCGCGAATTCCGGTGCGCGCTCGGAGCCCGGCCGGCCAATACACAGGTAGCGGAAGCCGGCTCTCGAGAGTTCGCGGGAATCCAGCGCGTTGCGCGCGTCGAACACGACCCGGTTGGTCATGGACGTTCCGAGTGCTGCGAAGTCGAGAGCCAGGTATTCCGGCCAATCCGTCGCCAGCACGAGGGCGTCCGCGCCGTTGGCGCCGTCTTCGATGGATTCGACAACCTCAAGGGCGACGCCCTCGTTGCGAATGCGCTGCGCCGGGACAACCGGGTCCGCAATGAGTACATGTGCGCCCTCGAGCGCCAGCAGGTTGGCCAACTCCAGTGCGGGAGAGTTGCGGATGTCGTCGGTCTGCGCCTTAAAGGCGGCGCCAAGGATGAAGATCCGGCGCCCTTCGATTGCGCCGAGCGCTTCCCGCAGGCGGCGGACGATTCGCAGCCGCTGGCCGTTGTTGATGTCTACTACTGACCGAAGGAGCTGGGGATGAGTCCCATGGACCGACGCCATGTGGACGAGGGCACGCACGTCTTTCGGGAAGCAGCTGCCGCCCCAGCCGATGCCGGCGGAGAGGAACTTGCTGCCGATGCGGTCATCCAGCCCCATGCCGCGCGCCACGTCGGTTACGTCCGCGCCGAGGGACTCGCAGATAGCCGCCATCTCGTTGATGAACGAAATCTTGGTCGCGAGGAACGCGTTGGAGGCGTACTTGATCATCTCGGCGGTGCGGATATCCACGCGCACGACTTCCGCTTCGAGAGCTGCGTACAGCTGCGCGACACGGTCCATCGCGCGGGAGTCATTCGAGCCAAGGACGATTCGGTCTGGATTCATGAAGTCAGAAACAGCCGAGCCTTCGCGCAAGAACTCCGGATTGGAAACGACGCAGATGTCCTGGTGTCCGGCGCG
>CAZKZR010000321.1:0-4334 GCA_964557245.1 uncultured Anaerolineaceae bacterium
CACTCGGTTCTTCTTCTGGAAATCCCACTGCTGCATCGCCGTTTCCTGGGACATCGAAACGGACTCCTGGGCCGAAACATCTACCTGCTGGCCCTGCCCGGTCGCTTCCGCGTGAAGCAGCGCGATCATCGTCCCCTGGGCAGCGTGATTGCTCGCTGAAACGTTCGCCTGCTGGCCGTAGATCAGGTTCGGCGGGTCCGCCGGCTCCCCCGCGAGCGTCATGATGCCGCCGGTAGCCTGCCCAACAATGTCCGAATACGCCCAGCCCGCGTGCGGCCCGGTCTGCCCGAACCCAGTCACCGAGGTGTACACCAGCGACGGCTTCTCGGCGTGCAGCTGGGCATATGCAAGCCCCCGCTCCGCCAGGTGGCCCACCGGGAAGTCCTCGATCACGATGTCCGCGCTCAACGCCAGCTTCTTGGCCGAGGCTTGCCCCTCAGGTGTCTCGATGTCCAGCACCACCGACTTCTTCGAAGTGTTGTGGACCCAGAACGCAAGGCTCGCATCCGGATTGTGCTCGAACCCTGTGACGAACGGTCCCGCATTCCGTTCGCGCCCGCCGCTAGGCGGCTCGACCTTGATAACCTCGGCGCCGAGGTCCGCCAGCAGCTTGCCGCAGTACGAACCTATCTCGTCCGTAAATTCCACCACTCTGACGCCTTCGAGGGCGCGATCCGCCATGCCTTAAGCCTCCGGTACCGCGGTCACGCGCGCCTGCAGGTCCCGCCCGAGGATCGCCGCCGCTTCCGCCACCATGTCGTGCAGGATCTCACCCGCGGGCCGGATCGCCGAAAGCAAACCAGACGCCTGCCCGGCCGCGTTCATGAGCAGGTCTTCGCGGCCCGCCTGCCGCGCCGAGTAGATCAGGTCCTGGATAAGCATCCCCTGGATGCCCATCGGCAACGCCTTTATCCCGGAAGCCTCGTACGCCTCGATCAGCGGGTTCGTGATGTTCCGCATCGTCTTGCCGCTGTACAGCCGCGTGATCTTCGTGTCCTCGTCGCCCGCCGCGAGCACGCGCTGCTTCTGCAGTTCCGGCTGGTTCGCCTCCGCCGAAACCAGGAAGGCAGTCCCGCACCAAACGCCAACAGCGCCCATAGCCAGGGCAGCCGCCAGCCCACGCCCGTCCGCGATACCGCCCGCCGCGACCACTGGCGTCGGCGCGACCGCGTCGATCACCTGGGGGACCAGCGCGAACGTCGCTATCCGGCCCGTGTGACCGCCAGCCTCGGTTCCCTGCGCAACCACGGCATCGGCGCCGATGCCCGCCACCCGCTTCGCGTTTTTCACGTTGCCAACGAGCGAAAGCACCTTCGTCCCGTTCGCCTTGAGCCGCTCCATCCATGGAGCCGGGCTGCCAAGCCCCGAGGCGAACACGGCGATCTTCTCCTCGATCACCACTTCCATCTGCTCATCCGACATCCCGCCGCCGGTGCGCCGCGCCGGAGTCGCGGTCGCCGCGGGCCGGGGCGCCTGCTGCCACGGTATCCCCACGTCCTCCGCGATCCGCTTCAGCCCTTCGTACGTCTCCTGCGGGATCAGGTCGCGCGGATCCGGGGGCATCTCGCCGCTCGCCGCCCCGCCCATGTAGTTCGAAGGCAGCAGCAGGTCCACGCCGAACGGCTTGTCCGTCATCGAGCGCACCGTGTTGATCTCCTGCCGCAGCCGGTCTGCGCTGAAGCCGGCCCCGCCGATGACCCCGAGGCCGCCCGCATTCGAAACCGCCGCGACCAGCGGCGCCGTCGCCACCGGCCCGGTCAGCCCACCGGCTACCGGTCCCATCCCGGCGAGGATCACCGGGTACTCAATACCTAACATGTCACAGAGAGCCGTTCGCAACACAGGTCGCGCCAAGGGGCACCTCCAGGGGAGTGAATCCGCCTCACTATACGGGACAAAAACAATCGCGGCAGGTTCGCGACAACCGCCCTAGACCGCCATCCACCCTCGGGCGAAGATGGGAAATGTGAACAGCCCCGTAACGCCATGGGTCCTCGCCGGGCGCATCCTCTCCATCATCGGCATGGCGTTCTTCGCGGCCGTCGCCATCCTTCTCTTCATCATCCCCGAATGGCTCTACGGCCTTATCGCCGTCGCCCTCTTTTGGCCCTTCTTCGGCCTCATCGTCCTGGTCGAACGCTACCAGGCCAAGCACGGCATGATCGGCCCCGAAACCGAACCGGAACGTGTCGAATAACCGCCGTCTACCCCGATTCGCGGCGCCCATCCTTGCTGCTACGCTCCTCGCCCCAGCCTGCTCCAGCGGCGATAGCCACCCCGAACTCGATTCCTACCTCTGCGATCAATCAGACCTCGGCGAGGACTACCAGCAGCTCATCGAAGGCGACTTCTCTCCGCGTGACCTCGCCGACCTCGGCCCCGACGCTAACACCAGGGCGCGCGACTTCCACGAAGCGGGCATGAAGCGTGGGCGCTTCGTCCTCTTCAAGCAGGCCCTCCCCAAACCGCCCTTCGATCCGCCGGTCAACGTCGTCTGCCAGGTCATCGAATTCGATTCCCCCGGCTCCGCTCGCGCCTGGATAGCTGGCCTCACGCCCGATGCAACAGTCATTCAGACGTCAGGCATCGCCTGGATCCCGGATGGTTCTCGTGAAGTTGAAGAGCTGACGCGGCTGACCGCCTCGCAATCGCCGGCCACCTCAATCCGCGCCTTCCGCGTTCTCGCAGACGATGGCACCACCCGGATGGCCGCCGCCTACCAGTTCCAGGATTCCGGCCGCTACGTGCTTCTCTGGGCCGTCGGCGGCGAACTCCCGCCAGACTCGAACGAGCCGCTCTTCATCCTCGACCACATCGAAACCGCCCGCGCCACCAACCCCAGGTAGCGGCGGACACCCTCCCCACCGTTCCCGAGACCAACTCGTGGCCAGGGTGATCAAACGACACCGCCAAAGAACCGCGAGCGTCAGCGACCGGCCTCCCCACCCTCCAGGCCAAAGGCCGCCGAGCGCCCTGAAACCCCACCAAACACGGACCCCGACCCCCGCTCACGTCACGCGCAACAAAAACCCCTCTCCCAAGCTTGGGAGAGGGGCCGGGGGTGAGGGCTCGGAAAGCTACTTGGCCTCGATCGTCACCGTGCTGATCGTGATTGCCGGGTTCGGCTTTTCCCCTTGCGTAGGGGCGTTCGAAATCGCGTCCACCACGTCCATCCCCGAAATCACTTCCGCGAACGGGTAGAACTTGTTCGCGCTCGGGTTGCTGTAGTCCAGCGACGGGTTGTCCTTCACGTTGATGAAGAACTGGCTCCCAAACTCGGAGGCGCCGCTGGTCTTCGCCATGCTAACCGTGCCGCGTTTGTTCGCCACCTGGTTCGGCTCGTCCTTCGTCGTGTAGCCCGGCCCGCCGCTGCCCGAAGCCGTCGGATCGCCGCTCTGGATCACGAAGTTCTTCGCCACACGGTGGAACGTGATGTTGTCGAAATACCCCTTCTGGGCCAGGAACACGAAGCTGTTCACCGTATTCGGCGCGACGTCCGCGTTCAGCTTGAGCACGATGTCGCCCTTAGAGGTCTTAATTGTCGCCGTGTACTGCTTCGTCGCGTCGACCACCTGCTCGGCAGCCGTGAACTGCTTGGCCGTCGAAGTCGCGCTGGGCGAAGCCGAGGGGTCCACCGTCACCGAACTCGTCGGCGTTGCCGTCGGCAGGTCCGCCGCGTCGTTCGTGTTTTTGCTCGCGCGGTTCGTCAGGATCGCAGCGATGATGAACGACGCCACCACCACAACGCCGACAAGCGCGAACAGCCGCACGTTGCCCAGCAAGTTCATCGGAAAACCGGGCTTGTAAATCTCGCTCGGAGACGTGTTGCCCAGTGAATAAGAACGGCGGCGCGGTGCTTCCTGCCGCAAGTGCTGCAGCTCGCGCTTCCTTTTTTTCGCCACGTGGAAACCTCGATCTTGGGAGCGGCCACTCAGCGGGTCCGCTGTTTCGCAGTATACGAACGACCCCCATAAGGGCCATACAATCGCGGAAACCGCTGATAAAGATCCTAGCCCCGGCGGTGCCCCAGCCGCCCGAGCTCTTCCCGTGTGACCTCGCGGTCGTCCCACGGCATGCTGTGCGTCCCGAACACGATCGACTTCTCGTGGCCCTTTCCGCAGATGACCACGATGTCCTCCGGCTCCGCACGCTCCAGCGCCGCCCGGATCGCCTCGCGCCGGTCCTCGATCTCCAGGAAATCCTCGCCCCGCACCCGACCCGCGCCTTCTGCGTGCTTCCCAATCTCCCGGACGATCGCTGTTGGGTCCTCGTTCCGCGGATCTTCGTTCGTGAACACGGCGAAGTCCGCGCCCTCGGCCGCGGCGCGCCCCACC
>CAZKZR010000322.1:0-4331 GCA_964557245.1 uncultured Anaerolineaceae bacterium
ACATAACCGCTAACGGCAACGTCCTGCCCTGCTGCATCGCGCCATTCACCGATGCCCCCTATTCGTCACTTGTACTGGGCAACACCGCCCGGTTGAGCCTGGAGGAAATATGGAACGGCGAGCGATACCAGGAGTGGCGCGCCCAAATGCAAACAGCGGAACCGCCCGAAGCCTGCCGTGGCTGCGGTTCCGTCTGGGCGCTCTAACAGAGAGCCGGTCCGCGTTCTTCGCGCACCTCTTCGTTCTCGTGTGCACTGGCGTGGCCGCGGTCGCGTTCACTTCGGTCGCCCTCGATCGCTGGACCGCTTACGAGACCAACGCATTCGACCTCGCCTTCTTTGACCAGATCATCTGGAACACTTCTCAGGGCCGGCCGTTCGCTACGTCCTTCGTGGCCTATAACTTCGCCGGCCAACACTTCGAGCCCGTCCTCCTCTTTTTCGTCCCCGCCTACTGGCTCGGCGCCGGACCGCAACTCCTCCTGGCCACCCAGGCCCTGGTCAGCGCGGCCGCGGCCCTGCCCCTCTTCGCATTGGCGCGCAGGTTCGGGCTCCCTCTCGCCGCAGCCGTCGCGGCAGCACTCGCATTCCTGGCCAACCCGTACCTCCACGGAGCCCTTGGGTTCGACTTCCACCCCGAGGTCATGGTCGCCGGCCCCGCCTTCGCCGCCGCGTGGGCCGCGACCGCAGGCAGGGGCAAGCTGGCCATCGCTTTCGCGCTCTCAACGCTCCTGTTCAAGGAAGACGCCGTTTTCATCTCGGTGGCCCTCGCCGCGTTCATGTATCGCCGCGGGTTGCATACGGAGGCGAAGACCGTCGCCGGGGCCTCGATCGCCTATGCGGCGGTCGTGGTGCTGGTCTTCATGCCCCTTATCCGCCATGGGCAGCCCAGCGACCTTGTCGAACGGTATGGACACTTCTTGCCCTCCGGCGGCGGCCTCGAGTTTCTATCCGGCCTGGCGCTGGCGCCGGTCAGGGCACTTCGAGTGGCCCTGGCTCCCGCTCAACTCCTGACGCTCGGCGCCTTTGCGGTAATCAGCGCGCCGTTGCTGCTGCTCGCACCCCGCCGCCTGGTCTGGCTGCTGCCGTCGCTCGGCCTCGCGGTGCTTTCCACCCACCCGGAACAGCGCAGCCTTCAACTCCATTACGCCGTCGAAGCGGTCCCTATCGCCCTGATCCTCGCCGTCGAGGCGGCGGCTCAGTTCCGCCACCGCATTGCGGGACCAGTGCTTGCAGTCGGCCTCGCTGGGCCAGCGCTTCTTGCTTGCATCGCCCTCAATCCCCTCGGTGCCAGCCGCGGAGAGATGCCTTCGCCCGAGCATCGCGAGGCGCTCGCCGCTGCCATCGCCCTGGTCCCCAGTGATGGGTCTGTGGCTGTCTCGGCACAATCCGGGCTCCTTCCCCGCCTTTCGCATCGTGAACAGGCGCACGAATTCCCCGGGGCCGCGCGGACAGCGTCCTGGGTGCTCGTCGACCAGTACGGCTTCCGCAGCTCGCAATCGATCGGTGCCGGGTTCTTCGATGAGCTCGCGATTGTCCGCGAAACAATGGAACGTGTCTTCGCCGCCGACGGCGTCGAACTCTACCGGAGGAGACCATGAACGCTGCCGTTATCATCCCGGCCCTGAACGAAGGAAAATGCATTCGGCAGGTCGTCGAAGAGGTTCGCTGCCATTTCCAGGGGCCGATTATCGTCGCTGATAACGGCAGCTCTGATGACACGGCATCCGAGGCTATCGCAGCCGGCGCCCTGGTCGCGCAAGCGCCTGTGCCTGGCTACGGCCGAGCGTGCAACGCCGGCGCCGAACTCGCCGGCGACGCCGAATTCCTCATCTTCATGGATGGCGACGGCAGCGATTGCCCGGAGGATATCCCTGCGATTCTTGAGGCCGCGCAGACCGCGCCGCTCGTCCTCGCTGTTCGCCGGGGGCCACGTGTCCAACCGGGTTCCATCGCTCCGGCCGCCAGGTTCGGCAACTGGTTGAGTGGCAGGCTTATTGGCCTCTTCACCGGTGTCCGCCCAGGCGATCTCTCTCCTCTGAAGGGCATTCGCAGCGAGGCATTTCGAGCCATCGCTCCCGTCGAACAGACATACGGCTGGACTGTGGAGATCATCGCCACCGCGGCCGTGCGCGGGCTCGCCATCGCGGAAGTGGAAACCGGCTATCGCCATCGTGCCGGTGGCGCTTCGAAGGTCAGCGGAACCCTCTCTGGCAGCGCCCGCGCCGCATGGCGCATCCTCGCGGTCCTTGCAAGGGTAGGATGGAGACGTATGAGCAGCCCCTGGCGAGGCGCCGCGGCCGGTGTTTTTCTGGGTCTTGGGATTCTTGCGGTCTTTTCCGGCTGGCTCCTGACTAACGCCCCGGCGGGATATGACGTCCTTGTTGCGACCTGGTTGGTGGCGTGGCCCACGCTGCTCACCGCCTGCGGCCTGGGGGCCTTTGCCGGCAAAATCCTGATGCGCGGCTCGCTGCAATGATGTCCCCGCGCATCCTCGTGGTCGACGATGAGCCCGTGGTGGTGGAAGTCGTCGCCCGCTACCTCGCTCGGGAAGGGTTTAGCGTCTCCAGCGCGGCGAACGGCGCCGACGCTATCGCCGCCTTTGAACGCGAAAAGCCCCACCTCGTTGTCCTGGACCTCATGCTTCCGCAAATCGGGGGCATGGAAGTCTGCCGTCTCATCCGCCGCACCGCCGACGTCCCGATCATCATGCTCACCGCCCGCGGCGACGAGATGGATCGCATCGCCGGCTTCGAAGTTGGCGCCGACGATTACCTGGCCAAGCCGTTCAGTCCCCGCGAACTTGTGGCCCGCGTGCGAGCCGTCCTGAAACGGACTTTCGACGCAGCGGAATTCGAAAGCGGCACGCGTACGATCGGCGACCTCGCGGTGGACTCAGCAACTCGCGCGGTCACACTCGCTGGATCGCCCGTCCCGCTCACCGCCCGTGAGTTTGACCTCCTCTGGTTCCTCATCACGCATCCCGGCAAGGTCTTCACGCGCCTCCAACTACTTACCCAGGTTTGGAAACTCGATTGGCCCGGGGACGAGAGCACGATTACGGTCCATGTCCGCCGCCTGCGCACGAAGATCGAGCGGCATCCTGAGCGGCCTGAACGCCTCAAGACGGTCTGGGGAGTTGGCTACCGGTGGGACGCGTGAAGCAGAAAGCGCGCTTCAATCTCATCGCCATCGCCGCGATCCTCGCCGCCGCGTGCGCGGCCGCTCTCCTCTCGCGCGTCTTCGGCGAAACGCACGCTGCGGATCTGCCGGTGTTCACCGCCACACTTGCCGCCACGGGTTGGTTTGGTCTGGCCGCCGGTTGGGCGGTTCAGCGCTGGTCCACACCGCTCGGGTTCAGCGCACGGATGCTCATCTTTGCCGCGATGGCGCTCGTCGTCTTCGTAGTCAACACAGCGATCGCGGCCTCTCTCATGTTCATCTCCGCCCACGATCTTCAACTGCTGATCGTCCTCAGCGCGTACGCCCTCATCGCCACCGCAATCCCCGCGCTCGTCATGGGCCGTGACCTGGGCGAACGTCTTCAATCCGTCGAACGCGCCGCCGAGCGGCTCGCGGCAGGTGACCTGGGCGCTCGCGTCCACCTGTCCGGCAACGACGACATAGCCCATCTCGGCGCGGCGTTTGACACCATGGCTGCCCGGCTGCAGGAGGCCGACGTCCACCGGCTGGCGATGGAGGCAGCCCGCAGCGAGCTCTTCGCGGCCATCTCTCACGACCTTCGGACCCCGCTTTCGACCTTCCGCGTGATGGTCGAAGCACTCGCGGACGGCGTGGTTTCTGACCAGCAAACGGCAGACCGGTACTACCGCACGATGGCCAGCGACGTGGAGCAGCTCTCACTCCTCATCGACGACCTGTTCGAACTCGCAAGGCTCGACAGCGGTGCGCCAGAACTCCGCATCGAGGCCGTTCCTATCGATGAGGTCATCGGCGCCGCGGTCGACGCGGCGCGCGTCGGCGCTGAGCAGGCCGGCGTCCGTCTCACGCTCGCGGAGACCTCGCCTGGTTGCCTTGTTGCCGCGGATCCCGCTCGCGTCGTGCGTGTGGTGAGGAATCTGCTCCAGAACGCCATCCGGCACACCCCGCCGGATGGGTCGGTTGTCGTCTCAGCCTCCGAAGACGGCGCGGATGTGGTAGTGGCCGTTCGTGACACAGGCGAAGGCATCACACCCGGCGATATCTCCCTGGTCTTTGACCGCTTTTTCCGCGCAGAGCCTGCTCGAACTCGCGCCTCCGGCGGAAGCGGCCTCGGGCTCAGCATTGCCAAAGGCATCGTAGAAGCGCATGGCGGCCGAATCTGGGTTGCTG